>RHKR01000566.1 GCA_008363265.1 Chlorobiota bacterium | reverse complement strand
GGGTAAAGGATCACTTCCGAGTGCGGTTCCGTTGTAGAATTTAAATGTGAAACCGAAGGAATTACTGATCAGAAATGAGAGGTTGAAACCATAATAGAGATTCGTTTCAGCCGTATTGAAGAACAAGGTGGGTGCCAATGTGTAAGCGAACAGAGCATCGTCTTTCGAGATGATTCCCTGTGCCTGAACAAAGAACTTCGACTTGCCACCGGCTGCCGGCAGCTCGATCAGGGCCGGTTGTGACGGATCAAGAGTGTAATCCTGAACATCATACAATCCGAAGCCGAGGGCAGCACCCAGGAAACCAAACGACTCGAGGTCGACGAAGTTACGTCTCTCGATTCCGAGGTTGAAATAATTCCTCACAGAACTGATATTTGAGAGTTCACTCACATGCTTGATCTGTCCGGGTTCGAAAGTGTTCAGTGAGAATGAACCCTCGAGGAGGATATCATAGTCCTTCCAATAATCACCGGCATACCTAAGAAAGTTGCCTTTAAGATTAATGTAGATGTTCTGACCCGTCATGAAGTGACGTTTGCCGTGAGGAACAAGTTTGTCAACAAATGGCTGTGAAACAGGAATACCCATTCCAACATCAAATGTAAAGACATCATTCGGCCTGTTATTAAGTATCCTGTCGATGTAGGTAACCCGGATACCGGCATTTAGCGCGGGTGAAAACCATCCGGGTATTGCTATATTGTCATAGCCCCACCTTCCGAACGCCGAAATAAGATATTTGTTCTTGTCGTTCGTTGTGAAATTGTAGAACGTCAGGTAAGGATCCAGCATACTGAAGTTGATGTCGAACTTGTACGCGAGTTTTTCATCATAGTATGTTTTTGAGACATCGTTGAACGCATATCGTTGAGCCTTCAGAAGGTTGTAATTCTCCTGTCCAACGATATCCTGTATCCTGACATAATCTTCAACGGGATCGAAGAAGAAGTCGAGTGCCTCCGGATTTTTCAGTATCTTGTCTTCGGAGTAGAATCTGAAAAGGTCGATCTCATCATCGTAATATCTCTTGCGGAGATCGATGAAAACCTCACCCTTGTAGATATCCTGGACTTTCTCCTTAACGAAATCGAGTTTCGGTTTCTTCCCGTCAATTCTCAGCGCGTTGCTCACAAGAAATTTATTGAACACTGCCCTTACAAGAACGGGATCGATCACGATCCATTTCTCACGGAGATCATCAAATGCGGATGTGTTATACTCCAGATTCCTGTATATCTTGTTGAGTTTGTCCATCTTGGGATCAACAGGAGCCTGATCCTGCGCGAGAGTATCCGCGAAACCCGGAAGGATGAACAAGAGCAGCAGGCAAAATCTCATTTTAGAAACCATATCTGTACCTCAGCTGAATGAATGACTGTGAACTCTTGCTCTCCCAAACCTCGGGTTCTCTGAACATCGCGGCTGAAATGTTTGTCATCTCAACGCGGAAGTTGTGACCACCCTCGAGTTCGAGCAGTTTTAACCATATCTTTGCGGACAGATGATTATCAAAAAATCTGGCATCAATACCAAGAAACTCGATATCATTAGGTACAAAATTCACTGAAAAGCCCAAAACAGGCTGTATAACATCCTTCATCTTTTTTCTGGCAACAGTTGGCGCGCTATAGTCAGCCTCGATCACATCAAAACCACCCACTCCCAGATCCATCTTATATCTGATGGGTCTCTTTTCAGAATTGTTCCAGAAGAACGACATCGTGGATTCCCATTGAGTGAATGTGAAGTAAGCCTTGTTTCCGATCATATACGACGGGTTTTCAAGGTTTTCAGGACCGTAAGCAAAATAGACGTTGAAGAAAGGGAGACTGAACGTACCGGTCGTCTTCGCTTCAACTATAAAACCGTTCCCAACATTCAGGTTCACGGGAT
>RHKR01000565.1 GCA_008363265.1 Chlorobiota bacterium | reverse complement strand
GTAATGAACTGCTTAAAACAATTAAAACCCAGCTCGCGAAAAAAGAGCAGTTAAAAGAAGAAATGGAACAAGGGAGCGAACTGAAGCCGCAAGGAGCAGTTCCCGGCACACAAAGAGCTCTGAACAGGGAGACATTTCTGTTCCTCGCTGATTCGAGGAGTGCTTCATTTGTCAAGATCGCTGAGATAAAATGTATCATCTCAGACAAGGACTACTCCAAGATATTTATAAAAGACAACAAGCGTTTCATCCTGAAGAAAAGCCTCCGGTCATGGTTGGGGGTTTTACCGAAGAGCATATTCCTGAGGATCAACAAATCGACCATCATTAATCTTAATTTTGTCCTAAGGGTTGAAGAGTGGTTCAACGGTTCTTACATGGTATATCTTGACGGCGCGAGTGAACCATTCAATATCAGCACCCGCACCGTCATAAAACTCCGTAAGGATATTTTTGTAAGGAAGGTCTAACTTCTTTTTACGGTGGTCGTGTTCGCCTGCTCCGTCGGGTAGATCACCACTTCGGTAATATTCACATGCGGCGGTCTTGTAGCGCAGAAGACGATCGTTTCGGCGATATCTTCCGGTTTCAGGGGACTGAATCCTTTATAGACGTTAGTAGCCCTCTCAACATCGCCATTGAACCGGACGACGCTGAATTCGGTCTCAACCATTCCCGGGTCGATCGTGGTGGTTCTTATGTTCTTGTCGTAGAGTTCGAGCCTCAGGGCTTTGGAAAGGGCAAAAACTGAAAATTTGGTTGCGCAGTAAACGTTTCCGTTGGGGTAAACCTCCCGTCCGGCCACCGAGCCGAGATTTATTATATGCCCTCCACCATTCGCGATCATTCCCGGAACGACAGCCTTAGTGACATAGAGCAGCCCTTTAACATTGGTATCGATCATCTCTTCCCAGCCGTCGACATCGCCTTCATGAATCGGGGAGAGCCCTTTGCCAAGACCCGCGTTATTCACAAGAATATCGATCTTTTTCCACTCTTCAGGTAGCGAACCGATCGCGCTGAATACCGCATTTCTGTCTTTCACATCCAGTTGGAGAGCAAGCACATCGATCCCGTACTGCGCGGTGAGTTCTCCGGCAAGTTTTTTGATTTTTTCAATTCTTCTTGCGGCCAGTATGAGTCTGCACCCTTCAGAGGCGAAAGCACGTGCTGTTGCAAGCCCGATTCCTGCGGAAGCACCCGTCACAAGTACACTTTTTTGTTTGATTTTCATATTTACATCGCTATATTATCAATCGGAAAAATTTTTGTTGCAATTTACCAAAAAAAGACAAAGCGCACATGGTACTTGTACTCAGAGAGGCTTGGGACAGATCGAATCAGGTAACGATCAAGTTGCTTGAGGAGATCCCCGAGCATTATTTAAGTGTGAAACCCTCATATGGTGGAAGAAGTGTCGGGGCACAGTTTTCCCACATAAATAACGTAAGAGTACAGTGGCTGAATGCCATAGACCCGGTTAGATACACCGGCCTCATACTTCTGCAAAAAGATGACCATACCTACAAATCAAAGATCGCGGAAGCCCTCCGCATCTCCTCCGACAGAACCGGAGATCTTATTGACCAAAGTATCCGTACGGATATGAAGGTCAAAGGGTTCAAGAACGGGATCAATTCATTCCTTTTCTATCTGGTTTCGCATGACTCACATCATCGCGGACAGGTGATCACCACACTAAAATCCGCAAAATTAAATCTTGACAACAAATTTTTATTCGATCTTTGGAACAGTTACTGAAAACAGAATAGTATTCCCACTATAGATGCCAATCGCATTTTAAGGTATTCCGGGAAAAGGAAAATATATGAAGCCCGCAAAGAAAGAGAACTCAGGAGTAAATGAGGAGATAATTGTCGTAGGCATCGGTGCCTCTGCCGG
>RHKR01000045.1 GCA_008363265.1 Chlorobiota bacterium | reverse complement strand
TTCAGCATTTCAACGAAGATCGAGAAAGCCATCGAGAAGTAGATGTACCCTTTCGGGATGTGATAGTCGAACCCGTCGGCGATCAGAGTGAAACCGATCATCAGAAGGAACGAAAGTGCCAGCATCTTTACTGTGGGATGCTTATCAACAAATTTGCTGACGGGACCCGCGAATATCAGCATGAAGATCACCGATATTATGACGGCTGTGATCATTATCTCTATCTGTGATACGATCCCAACGGCGGTGATGATCGAGTCGAGCGAGAAGACGATATCGAGGATCAGTATCTGCACTATGGTTGCGGCGAATGAGCGGGCGGCCACACTTCCGGCTGAGTGCTCTTCACCCTCAAGTTTGTCGTGGATCTCGAACGTGCTTTTTCCGAGGAGGAAGAGCCCCCCAATGATCAGGATCAGGTCGCGTCCGCTGATCTCGTTCGACATCACTGTGAAGAGGGGAGTGGTGAGTTTCATTATCCAGGTGATCGAGAGGAGAAGCAAAAGCCTTGTGACCATCGCGAGTATAAGCCCCATGTTGCGGGCCTTCGCCTGCTGTTCCGCCGGGAGTTTCCCCGCGAGGATCGAAATGAAGATTATATTGTCGATGCCGAGCACCACTTCGAGTGCCACAAGGGTCGCGAGCGCGACGAGCGCTTCAGGATTCAGTAGCCATTCCAAATGATATTTCCTTCCGGTTGGTTAATTTTTTGAAATTTCCAGCGCGAAAAATATGAAAATTGGGTGAATGGGGGAAATAGTTGCCCACACGGGATGTGATGATTATTAATTAGGTTTACAGGGAAATAATTTAAATTTACCGAAGAAAATGAAGAACCTTATACCTTTTTTAATTCTTATAACAATTGCACTCCGCTCGCAGAGTGACGACAGCTGGAAGGTGTTTGACGACACCCAGGTGGGCCGCGTGGATATCACAATTGACACAGCGTATCTTTCCTGGATATTTGCTCACCCGACAAGTGACAGTGAGTTTGTTGCCACCATGCGGTTCAGGAACCGGTGGTTCGATGAAACGGTCGATTCGGTCGGATTCAGACTGAGGGGGAACACCTCCCGGCAGGCACAGAAAAAGTCGTTCAAAGTCGCGATAAACAGCTTTTTCAGCGGGCGTCAGTTCCACGGAGTTGAAAAACTTAACCTTAACGGCGAGCATAACGATCCTTCTATCGTCCGCAGCAAGATTTCATTCGATCTTTTCGGGAAGGCGGGCCTGATCGCTTCCCGTGCGTGCCACACTGAAGTTTACATTAACGGCAGGTACTACGGCCTTTACATTAATGTGGAGCATATCGATGAGGAATTCCTGAAGAAACGTTATGCTGACGACTCAGGCAACCTCTGGAAGTGCCTCTGGCCTGCAGATCTGAAGTACCTCGGCGAGAACCCGCAGGCATATATTACGCTCGGTGGCGGGCGGCCAGCCTATGAACTCTCGACCAATGAGGCGGGGATGGACTTCTCGAAGCTCATCCGGCTTACAAGGTTATTGCGGAACACTCCCGCGACGGCACTTCCCGATTCTCTTGAAACAACCCTCGATGTAACGAGCGCGATGAAATATTTCGCGATGAACATCCTCACCGGGCAGTGGGACGATTACTGGTCGAATATGAACAACTACTACCTATACCACGAACCCGCCGAAGAGGTGATTCATGTGATCCCTTACGATTACGACAACACATTTGGGATCGACTGGTTCAACACCGACTGGATGACGGTTGACCCATACAACTTCCCGAAAATAACCGCCGGTGAACGGCCGCTTGCAGAAAAATTGTTGGCGGTGCCACAGTTCAGAAACCTTTACACCAGAATGCTCCGCTTTTACCGCGACCGGGTTTTCGCGCTGCCGCATCAGACCGCACGGCTCGATAACCTCCGCGATATGATAACGCCTTTCGCCATTCCCGATACCTTCAGAACGAAGGACTACGGCTTCACTTTCAACCATTTTCTTAATTCCTACTCAACTTCCTTCAATTACCTTCATGTGAAAAAGGGATTGAAGCAGTATATATTTGGCCGGGCCAACTCACTCGCGGCACAGTTGAACGATCTTTCGGCTCCTCCGTTGGTTTACGATTATGAAGTTTCGCCCGCTAATCCCGCCCCGGCTGACAGTGTGGAAGTGCGGGTCTCTGCCTTTTCAACCGCGGGGTTAAGGAGCGTTACGGCGGTACTGACCAATACTGCTACAGGTGATTCGGTAACGCGGCTGATGGTATGGTCACCTGTCCCGGGTACGCAACTGCTTGAGGAAAATGATCTTTACATTGCGAAATTTCCTCCACTGGGGCCGAACGCGAGATACCGGATCACTTTCAGGTTAATTGACAGCACGAATACCTCAGCGGTATACCCGCGATCGAAAAAGATTGAAATTAAAACCCCGGGTGAATTCGCAACGGGAGTTAAGATCAACGAGTTCCTCGCCGATAACACCGCATTCCCCGACACCACCGGGGACTTCGATGATTACCTTGAACTTTACAATTCTTCCAACGAGCCGGTAACCCTCACCGGGATGTACCTGACCGACAACAGAACCGCGCTCACGAAATGGCGGTTCGAGCAGCCCGGACTTGTGATCCAGCCGAAGGCTTTTCTGGTTGTCTGGTGCGATGAAGACCTTACCGATCCCGGGGTTCACACCAACTTCAAACTGAGCAAGTCAGGTGAAGAGATATTCCTCACCGCTCCTGACGGGGTTACAGTGCTCGATTCGATCATTTTCGGTCCGCAGACCACAAATGTATCGTTCGGCAGGCTTCCCGATGGCGGCACCGAGTGGTTCCCCGTGCCCCCTACCCCCGGTTACACGAATGTTCCTGTCTCTGTTGAGGATGAAACCCTCCCTGCGGGCTACAGCCTCGGCAGGAACTATCCGAACCCCTTCTCCGCAGGCTCACCCTCAGGCAGCAGCACCACTTCAATGGATTACACTGTGAAAGAGGGAGGTGAGCTCTCGCTGAAGGTTTACAATTCGCTCGGTGAAGAAGTGGCGGTGGTTGCCGAAGGTTTCGTCCAGCCCGGGCGGTATACGGCGGTTTTTGAATCCGGGGATCTCCCATCCGGGGTTTACTTCCTTCGCATGGCGATAAACGGATACTCACAAACGATTAAAATGACATTATTGAGGTGATATGAAGCTGTTTAACCGTTTTTTAATTGCACTGTGTCTCTCAACCACGCTTCTGGCTCAGGCCCCTGAGCTGAAGGTTGAGCTGAAAAACACCTCCCAGGTATATTCAGTGGCGGTTTCACCCGACGGGAAGTGGATGGCAACCGGGACGATCGGCAAGCTTTTCCTCTGGGACCTGGAAGCGGGCAAAATGGTGCAGTGTGTAAAAGGGATGGTTTATCCCGTCTTCACCGTGGCGTTCACCACCGATTCCAAATCGATCCTCCTCGGGCTTGGGAACAACAATATCGAGCTGTGGGATATGGAATCGATGACCAGGACCACCACTTTCTTCGGCCATTCCACTATGGTCAAGGATATGAAGGTATCCCCGAACGGAAAATATTTCGCCTCGCTCGACCACAAGAACAAGGTGATCCTGTGGGATATTGCGAAGGGAAAAGCACTGAGGGAGTATGAAATTCAGACCACCATCGTGCACACCGTTGATTTCTCCCCTTCAGGCAAGGAACTGGTGGTCGGTAAAATGGAAGGCAGCATCCTTCTGATCGATCTCGCGTCGGGAAAGACCGTTAAAGAGATCAACAACAAACCATTCAACAGCGACGACTTCGTGCCGGGTATGAGCCCTGACAGCGTGGCGATGCTCGCGGTCCGCGACTATTCGATGGGGAACCTCGTGATACCTGAAACGCAGAAGATAATTGAGTATCACGGCAACATGATTACTTACTGGGACATGCAGTCGGGCGCGATGACAAACTTCATGAAGCTGAACATGTCGCCTGCGCGCGGGGCAGCAACCCCCGACGGCAAGCGCGCGGTGATCCGCTCCGGGAAGAATTTCCGTCTGCTCGACCTTGAGAAATGGGCGATACTTGATACCAACGATCTTACCCCGGCTGATTTCAGTCCTGTTGCATGCGATCCCGCCGGCAAATATTTCGTCACGGGCGAGGTCGACGGCAGCGTCCGCTTCATCGAGGCGGCCACGGGGAAGAAGGCGATGACCCTCTACGCGTTCGACACCACAGACTGGGCGGTTGTAACACCTGAAGGGTATTTCGATGCGTCGCTCGGCGCGATGGGCCTCCTCTATTATGTTGATGGTCTCGATATCATCCCCCTCGAAGCATATTTCGAGAAGGCATATTCGCCGTCACTCTACCGTTCAGTGGTCGAGGGGAAGAAGGTCGGTACCATTTCACCCGGCGGGGATGAAACATTCAGGAACGCGATGCTTCCCCCTTCCGTGGGGATATACTCAGCGAACGAGTCGGAGATCGTAAAAGAGCTTGAGGAAACCCTTTCGATGACCGTGACCGACGAGGGGGGCGGGATCGATGAGATACGTCTCTATCAGAACGGCAAGCTGATCGATGTGAAATATTACAAGGAGGGGAAACCAAAGGCGGGCAACAAGATAAACCTGAACTTTACCGCGCAACTGGTTTCGGGGAACAACATCTTCAGGGCCACCGCCTTCAGCAAAGGGAGGCTTGAGGGGAAATCGAAACCCATCGTTGTCAAATACAACGCCCCAAAACCGGCTTCGACCCTCTACGTTCTGGCCACGGGGGTCGACAAGTACGAGAACAGCAAATACGACCTCAACTTCGCGAAAGCCGACGCCGAGGCGATCACGAAAACCCTGACCGCGACTCAGAATGCGATCTTCAAGGAAGTGAAAGTAAAACTCCTTTTCGACAAAGAAGCGACGATCGCCAACGTCAGAAAAGCATTTGAGGAGATAGCCGCCGCGGCAAAACCGGAAGACACCTTCCTCTTTTACTTCTCGGGGCACGGCGCCTCCGATGAGGATGCCGACGGCAACATGACCGATTTCTTCTTCATCCTGCATGAAGTGCAGCAGATCTACGGCAACCCTTCGGCGCGTGATCCGTATGCACTCTCAGGAAAGGAACTGAAAGACTGGTCGCTTAAGATCAAGGCGCAGAAACAGCTCATTCTGATCGATGCATGCCAGTCGGGGCAGGCTCTCGAGAACTTCGCCATGCGCGGTCCGCAGACCGAAAAGGCGATCATCGACCTCTCAAAAAGCCGTGGGCTTTATATAATGGCTGCTTCTGAAGCTGATCAGACCGCGAAGGAGCTCCGCGACCTCGGGCACGGCGTGTTCACATGGTCGATAATTGAGGGCCTCAATTGCAATGCCGACTTCTTCGAAAAAGACGGCATCATCAATGTGAAAGAGCTTAACCTCTACGTCAACAAAAAAGTAAAGGAGACCGCCCAAAAGTATAACCTCTCACCTCAGCGCCCGGTGAGCTGGGAGTATATGAACGATTTCCCCGTGAAAGTTTGTGAGTAATAAAAAGAAATAATTTTGTCAGACGGCGGCAATTCGTTATTTTTGTAGTCTTGATAATTGGAGAAGTAAAAAATGGCTAAAACACAGACCTTCGGCGACAAGGCTAAAGGAAAGAAAAAAGATCCGTACACCTCGGTTAAAGTTGTCAAGTCGGTGAAAACTGACAAGGGCTCGTTCAAGTTCAACGAAAAATTCGTTAAACTCGACGACATGGCCAAAGTTACGGATATAAAATAAGTTTTGAAAAGCGTCTCTCCCCCTGAGACGCTTTTTTTTGATCCTCCCTTTTTATTATATAAATTCTTTTCATAAATTGCACACCTGTAAATGATCGTTTAACCATCATTCAACATGAGCGTTCATCATCATCATATGCCGCTCGTCACACGGAAGTGAAATGCCCGGAACTTGTTCACCCGCCGTAAGTAGAATCACTAAACGATTTCAAATTTAATCAACCGGAGACACAAACAATGAAAACAACAATCAACATTTTTTCCGCCTTTTTGGCTGTCATTCTTTTCGTTTCGATCTGGTCACCCGACCTCTCAGCTCAGAGAAAGAAAAACCAACAGGAGATCAATCACGACTCAATCGTAATAGCAAACTACGGCAAGCCGGTCTATGGAACCGAGCAGGCCAAGAAGATCCAGGAGATCGCAAAAGTTCTCAACAAGGCTGCCGGACTTTCGGGCAGCGGCGTTATCAAGTTTAAGCTGATCCAGAATGAAGAGATCAACGCTTTTGCTTACATCAACGACAGTATTTACGTACACACCGGACTTTTCAAGTCGGTAGGAAACAGCATCGATCAGCTCGCCTTCGTTCTTGCCCATGAGCTTGCCCACGTCCTGATGAAACACCCGGCCAAAGGTGACGAATTCCTGAACAAAAACCCCAACGCTACTGAAGAACAGTGGTTAAAGCTCAGCCGTGACATGGAGTTCGAAGCCGACAAATACGCGGTACTCTACACAATGCGCGCCGGATACTCACCTCTCGGCGGTATCGAGTGGTTCAACTACATGACCAACCAGGGTTTCGAGTACACACCCCACACTGCGAGCTACGTTACTCACCCGAACTTTACTTCAAGAGTTGTAGAGGTTTTCAAGCACATCGCCACTTATTATGAATACGCCAGAAACTTCGAGTTCGGTATGATCTACCTCAACTCGGGCGACTACAAGAACGCGATCTCGGCCTTCAACAAATTCGTATCGGCTTACCCTAACTTCAAAGAGGGTCACAACAACCTCGCGGTAGCGGTTCTTTCACAGAAGCTCAACCAGAAAAATATCAAACTTGAAGTGCTGCTCCCGACAACCCTCTCGAAAGTTGACTTCTTCACCAACATTTTCACAGTGAACACCAAGCGCGGTGAGTACAACCTGAAGAACTCCGAGCTTACCGAAGCCGAAAAGGCCCTTTCAAAAGCTCTTGAACTCGATCCCAACTACCTCCAGGCGTACATCAACCTCGCGGTCCTCAACACCCTTACAAAGAACGTAAAGGCTGCCGGTGAAGCGATTGCCAAAGCCGAGAAGGTTTCAGCGAAATCATACGACGTGATGCTCGCAAAGGGCTTCCTCCAGCTCGAGCAGAACAACTACAAGCAGGCTGCCGACATCTTCAAGACCGCCAACACTTCCGACCCGAACAGACCTGAGGCCCTCTTCAACATGGCCCTTGCATACACCTACGGCTCGATGAAGAACGAAGCGATCAATACATGGAAGAACTTCATCAACAAGTTCAAAGACAGCTACTACGCCTCTGAAGCCAAAGCAAAGCTCGACGTTCTCGAAGGAAAGAAAGCTCCACAGGTCGACAGCAAAAAAGACCCCGCTCCGAGCGACAACAGGCCCAACACCAGACCGAGAAACAAAGCCAAATCATCACTCGCACCCGGTGCACTCTCCTTCGCTGGCGTGACTATCGGAATGAAGCAGGATGACGTTCTTAAGAAACTCAGACTCCCTTCGGACAAAGACAAAGATGAATACGGCGACATCTGGTCATACGAATCACCTTCACTGATCATCTACTTCGACAAAAACAATGAAGTTGTGGGTATCACTTCCTTCGACCCGACAGTTCAGCTCAGCGTGAAAGGTTCCACGATCAGTGTGAACAGCAGCCTCGATGAGGTTATGGCTCTCCTCGGCGAAGCTGACTTCAACGACGACTACGGTTCTGAAGTGCAGAAGGTTTGGGAAGAGTATGGAATTATCCTCTACGCCATCGACGGTATCGTTGCCGGACTTATGATCTACTAAAAATTTCCTCCCCGGTCTCCGGAATTTGACTGAGAAGAGGCTGCCCCGACAACGGGCAGCCTTTTTTTTTTGACAAGGATGATAAAGATGCCCCATGATGCTGGAACAAAGATGTTAAAGATGGGAAAAGATGCCCCATGATGCTGGAACAAAGATGTTAAAGATGGGAAAAGATGTTAAAGATTTTGCTTAATATCTTGAAAACGATAGACACCTTGTCCTTGTGGGAGATTTAACTGGATAAACAAGATAGCCCGACCCGGATTCTGCGAACATCCCTGCTTGCGATCCCGCGAAGCGGGACCCCCGCTCTGTAGGAGCGGTATGTTGGTAGATTGTAGTTTCATATTTGAAATGCGCCCTGTATGGGTGCAATCCGATTGGCCCCGGTCGGGCCTCGTATGGGAGGAACAGGAAGAAATTAATTAATCGGCGATGACCCCGCCAGGGGTCAAACAGGGGTAGGATGGCGTTGATCTTCGAATAATAAAAACAACCCCGCCAGGGGTTGCACAGGGGTAGGGGTCAAACAGGGGTAGGCGATGGCTTCTAATAGGTGGACGAATTAACAATTTCATTTTTTCCCGGATTTAAGTTTTTCTTTAAGAGGGATCAGTTTCTCCTGATTCAGAATTCGGATAACCTTATAATTCTGCGACAATTCCAATGCTGAAAGATTGGTCAGTACTGTTGCGGTACTCGTGTACTCCACCGGGGGATTGCCAAGATACTTGTTGTTTCGTGAAAAACGGCCTTCATTCGATACCAAAATCAGGATCGGGTACTTGAGGTATTCTTCTCTAACAACCGCGCCGAGATCGAATCTTATCGTTTCTGTATATGCGAAATCATTTCCAGTCTCATGATAATTTCCAAGATAAGAACCGTAATCCGACCAAAAATAGAATTCATATTTGAAATCTGCAGCTAAAAAGATACCTGAAGAATCAACATAATAAGCATATATACCGGGTAGGACGGGATTCTTGGCCCCCGATGTGATAGTCGAGACGGAAACGAGGTATTTATTCCCCCTTTCAGGCTGGCGGTAATGCCATGAAGAGGAATATATCTGAGCGTATCTATCGAATATGAACTCATTTGTGAAGCGGAACTGATCAAACGATATCTGCAAGTCCCCGTTTTTATAGACCTGCTCAACCTTTGGAGATAGAACGAATTCTCTGAAGACTTCCTTTTCGAGTTTGTCAACAGAATCCGCAATCCTGGCATCTTCGATGTCTTTTAATCTTTTATTCTCCCTGTTCGCTGCCAGCCTCTCCTGATTACTTTTCCATCCTGAAATGCCCAAGTACAGAACCAAAAGAATTCCGGCAACAATACCGAGGACGATGACCAATTTCTTTTTCATTGCTATCCGCTCCTGAAATTAAATGAACTGCCAAAAAATAGGAGTTGGTTCATCTAATTTTGTATCATTGAATGATCAATTTTAGCGGCTAACAGGTTTTAAGATAGAATTGGGCACCAAAGCCGGGGAGGGGCAGTTTCAGAACTTATGTAAAGAGCTTATTCCTTGATATCATCCGCAAAATAGTGTAGATCGTCATCCAGATATTTGATACATGCCTGATCCATTACCGTACCAAGAATATCAAAGAAATCTTCTCTGACTTGTTTATTGTTTTTCAATCTTTTATTGTATCGTTCTATAATATGGTCTTCGGTCCAATATGTTCCCGCCAGATCAAAATCTCCACCCCTGTATTCAATCTCCAGCTGTAGTTGCTCTACGAATTCACTTGCTTTCATTTTTGTGCTCCATGATTATTTTTCAATCCTTGTTATTGTGGAATCGGCTTTAGAAGTAACTGGCAATTTATCTGCTGAACCTAATGCAGCCGAGTTTCAATCCTTGTTATTGTGGAATCGGCTTTAGAAGTGCCCTGAGTGTTTCACGATCTGACCCAAGGATAAGTTTCAATCCTTGTTATTGTGGAATCGGCTTTAGAAGGGTCGTGACCTTGTTATTGCCCATGCAAGAGCCGAGTTTCAATCCTTGTTATTGTGGAATCGGCTTTAGAAGACGGTAACAAGGTGACCAACAGTTGAAAGATATAATGGTTTCAATCCTTGTTATTGTGGAATCGGCTTTAGAAGAGGTTTATCAGGTGACCAAGACACCACCGAGAGATTAGTTTCAATCCTTGTTATTGTGGAATCGGCTTTAGAAGGAGGGGGCAATGATCCTTCACACTCAGGCACTCACGTTTCAATCCTTGTTGTTGTGGAATCGGCTTTAGAAGAGTACTGCCGGGCAAAACCCCCGGCACACATCTCAGTTTCAATCCTTGTTGTTGTGGAATCGGCTTTAGAAGCTCGATCAGCTCTTTATTGTGCCCATTGGATACAAGTTTCAATCCTTGTTGTTGTGGAATCGGCTTTAGAAGATTATGACTATGTCAAAATTTGGAT
This sequence comes from Chlorobiota bacterium, assembly GCA_008363265.1. Taxonomy (GTDB): domain Bacteria; phylum Bacteroidota; class Ignavibacteria; order Ignavibacteriales; family Ignavibacteriaceae; genus UTCHB3. The sequence continues at coordinate 156 of RHKR01000045.1, read as the reverse complement.
TAAGGGGTAAGTTTCAATCCTTGTTGTTGTGGAATCGGCTTTAGAAGCAAGGAGGAGAAGTCCAAACCCCGTTTTATCACATAGTTTCAATCCTTGTTGTTGTGGAATCGGCTTTAGAAGGACTGTGGGCGAATTGGCCGACTTGCTGGAGGTGAG
>RHKR01000564.1 GCA_008363265.1 Chlorobiota bacterium | reverse complement strand
ACCGGTGTTGATAAGATCACCGTAAAAATCGTTAAAAGATATCTTGTGCACCTGAACTCTCTCGGATACGACCGTTCGACAATTGCAAGGAAGATGACAACCCTGAGGGTGTTTTTTGATTTTTTACTTGATCGTGAAGAGATCGATTACAATTTTATCAAGGATATCAAAAACCCCAAATTTCAACGAAAATTGCCGGATATTGTTTCAGAGCAGGAATTTGAATATACGGTCAGCCTCGCAGGCCAGTCAGCTCAAAGCAAATTTAAAGACATTTTTCATAAAGCAATACTTGAACTGCTTTACGGATGTTCATTGCGTGTATCGGAAGTCTGCTCTATACAGACCCAAAATGTAGATCTCGCTCGCGGCAGCCTGAGGGTGACCGGAAAAGGATCAAAAATGCGGATCGTGCCGATCGGGAGAAAATCAATTGTCGCTCTCTCTGATTATATGGAGATCAGAAGAATGCTGACACCTGATCCTCTGTTCCTGATAAACGCGAATGGCCGCAGAGTTAATCAACAATATGTTTACAGACTCGTAAAGAGACTTCTTTCAGGCACAACTGACATTAAGAAAAAGAGTCCGCATGTTCTCAGGCACAGTTCTGCCACGCACATGCTTGACCATGGCGCGGATCTCCTCGCCATAAAAGAGATATTAGGACATGAAAACCTTTCGACCACCCAGATATACACTCATGTCAGCATCGAACGGTTGAAAGGCATATACAAGAAAGCACACCCAAAATCATAATTATCGGGAGGTACCATGAATATCCAGATAACAGCAAGAAAATTCACCGCCAGAGAGACACTAAAAGACCTGATAAAGGAAGAAGTGCTCCATCTGCAGAAGTTTTCTGATGAAATACTCGACGTTGAAGTGGTTCTGAGCTATCAGAACGTTCACGACAGTATGAAAGAGGTTGAGTTGATTGCTAAACTCCCAGGTACTGTTCTTACTGCCAAGGATTCTTCTGATGAATATCACAAGTCAGTGAAAGCCGCAGTTGAGAAAATTCAGAAACAGATACACAAGAGGAAAACGAAAAGAGCAGCCGACAAAAAAGGTGACGTGGAGTTATAGTATTTGGAACTGATAAATAAAGAGTTCATAACGGTTGAATTTTTCATCACCAGAACTGCTGACAAGTTCAAAATACATAATTTCACAGGTAGCCGAGGCTTTACCCGGAAAATAAAAGAACCTAATTTACACAGACCCGGCCTTGCTCTGGCCGGGTTTGTTGATTTATTCTCCTACGCACGGATCCAGATATTCGGAAACACTGAGATCAGATATCTTTCATCGCTAGATATTCACCAACGCCGGGAGGCACTTGAACGGTTGTTTGAGTTTGAAATACCTTGTATAATCGTGACCAACGGTATCACACCCTTTCCCGAAATGCTCGAGCTGGCTGAACACTATGATGTGGCGATTTTCGGATCACCGGACTCAACAACAAGGCTTAGTTTTTTCATCAGCGATTTTCCTTTTGTCTGAATATGCTCATTTGTACCAGTCCAGATGAAGGCCAGCAACCTCCCCCACTACAGTAATCGAAGGGGGTTTGAGGTCGTGGGCAATTTCGGTGATGGTCGCCAGCGTGCCGCGCACCGTGCGCTGATGGGCATATGTTCCCGATTCGATACATGCAACGGGAGTATCCGGTGCGCGTCCATGTAATATCAGCGATGTCGTAATTTCCGGCAGATGTTTCACCCCCATCAGGAAAACCAGCGTATCCAGTTGCGCCAGCACTTCATAATTCAGGGTTGAGCAACCGTTACGTTCATGGCCTGTAATGACGGTGAATGAGGTGCTGAGTGCGCGGTGTGTGACCGGAATCCCGGCATACGCTGGAACAGCGATCGCGCTGCTGACCCCCGGCACCACT
>RHKR01000563.1 GCA_008363265.1 Chlorobiota bacterium | reverse complement strand
GGCATTGGAGGGCGCTCTGAAGTTGAAAGAAATTTCATACATTCACGCAGAAGGTTACCCGGCGGCAGAAATGAAGCACGGTCCAATAGCATTGGTCGACGAAAACATGCCTGTGGTATTCATTGCGCCTAAAGATGCTACTTATGACAAGATCATCAGTAATATCGAAGAGATAAAGGCCCGCAAAGGAAGAGTGATCGCCATAGCCACTTCAGACGATGAGAACATCGATGATCTGGCAGATTACTCAATAAAGATACCCGGTACAAGGTCGATCCTGATGCCCATATTAACCGTTATTCCGCTTCAGCTGCTCGCATACCACATCGCGATGAAAAAAGGCTTAAACGTGGATCAACCACGAAATCTGGCTAAAAGCGTAACAGTTGAATAACAAAATGGAGCACATATGGAGCGGAAAAATGTCCTTATCATGGGAGCCGCGGGAAGAGATTTCCACAACTTCAATACTTTCTTCAGGGATAAAGAAGAATATAATGTAAAGGCATTTACTGCCACTCAGATCCCGAATATTGACGGCAGAAAATACCCGGCATCACTTGCCGGAAAACTCTACCCCGACGGTATCATGATACATGATGAGAAAGACCTCACAAAGCTTATAAAAGAGCTTGATATCGATGAGGTTTATTTCTCGTATTCTGATGTCCCCTACAATTATGTAATGAACAAATCCGCCGAGGTTAACGCCGCCGGTGCCTCCTTCATCCTTATCGGAACAAAAGAAACAATGCTCAAATCATCGAAACCGGTGATCGCCATTGTTGCCGTGCGTACCGGTAGCGGTAAGTCACAGACCTCAAGAAAGGTTGTTGAATTACTTCGCGCTGCAGGAAAGAAGGTGGTTGCGATCAGGCATCCGATGCCTTATGGCGACCTCGAAAAACAGCGGGTACAGAGATTCGGTACACTTGAAGACCTCAAGACGCACAAGTGCACCATCGAAGAGATCGAAGAGTATGAACCACACGTTGCAAACGGTGGCGTTATTTATGCAGGTGTCGATTACGGCGACATCCTTGCTCAGGCTGAACAAGAAGCCGACGTTATTATATGGGATGGCGGAAACAACGACTTCTCATTCTACAAGCCCGACCTCACTATTACGGTAGCAGATCCTCACAGACCGGGTCATGAGTCATCATACTACCCCGGTAACGTGAATATCCGCCTCGCGGATGTAGTGGTTCTCAACAAGGTTGAATCAGCAGAACCGAAAAATGTACTTGCAGTCAGAAATGCTGTAAGAGCCATCAACCCGAAAGCGACCATAATCGATGCCGCCTCCCCGATAAAAGTTGATAACCCCGATGTTATCAAAGGGAAGAGAGTTCTCGTGGTTGAGGACGGTCCAACCCTCACACATGGTGAAATGGAATACGGTGCCGGAACAATCGCCGCGATGAACTACGGTGCATCAGAACTCGTTGACCCCAGACCGTTCACAGTGAAATCGATCACTGCCACTTACGAAAAATACCCGAAGATCGGCGTTCTTCTCCCCGCAATGGGATATGGTGACGATCAGGTAAAAGACCTTGAAACCACCATCAACTCGACAGAATGTGATTCAGTGGTTATCGGTACCCCGATAGATCTCGGAAGGATCCTCAAGATCAACAAACCCTACACCAGGGTCGGTTATGATCTTCAGGAGATCGGCGATATCACTTTAGAGAAAATTCTGAAAGAAAAAGGCCTTCTATGAGCAAGCTTGCCGTCGTAGCACTCGGCGGCAACGCTCTTTTAAGAGGCAACCAGTCAGGCACAGTAAGGGAGCAGGAACAAAATGCTTTCGATACATGCAAGAGTCTCGTTGACCTGATCCTCCGCGGATACACTGTTGTGATCACGCATGGTAATGGTCCTCAAGTGGGTAACCTGAT
>RHKR01000044.1:573-11019 GCA_008363265.1 Chlorobiota bacterium | reverse complement strand
TTCGTTCGGGCTTACTTCGAGCCATACATGACCGAATTTACCGCGACCGCCGGACTGTTTAACGAACTTACCTTCGGCTTCTACACTTTCTGTAATTGTTTCTCTGTAAGCAACCTGCGGTTTACCTACATTCGCGTCGACTTTGAATTCTCTCTTGAGGCGGTCAACGATGATCTCGAGGTGAAGTTCACCCATACCGGCGATGATAGTCTGCGCGGTTTCTTCGTCAACATGCACTCTGAACGTCGGATCTTCATCCGCGAGTTTTGAGAGTGATTCAGAAAGCCTGTCCTGATCAGCTTTTGTCTTGGGTTCAATGGCAATCTGAATTACAGGCTCAGGGAATACCATTCTTTCGAGTACAACAGGATCATCTTCACTGCAAAGAGTGTCACCTGTTCTCGTGAATTTAAGACCTACTGCTGCACCGATATCACCGGCCCTTACCTCGCTGATCTCTTCGCGATGGTTGGCGTGCATCTGCAACAAACGGCTGATTCTTTCTTTTTTACCGGAAACTGAATTGAATACATATGATCCGGCATCAAGTTTTCCTGTATAAACTCTGAAGAATGTAAGTTTACCAACGTAAGGATCGTTCATGATCTTAAACGCGAGAGCGGTAAACTTTTCACTCTCTGAAATTTCTCTTGTAACCTGGTCGTTGATGCCGATGTGGTGTGCTTCGATCTCTTTCGCATCCATAGGGGAAGGAAGAAACTCGATAACAGAATCCAGAAGCATCTGAACGCCTTTGTTCTTGAATGATGCGCCACAGAGCACAGGGATTATCACATTGTCGATGGTTGCTTTTCTAAGCACCACTCTGATCTCCTCGGCGGTGATCTCTTCTCCCTCGAGGTATTTTACGAGGAGTGTGTCATCAACGTCCGAAACTGCTTCAAGCATTTCGGTTCTGTATTTCTGGGCGATTTCGAGGAGGTCTTTGGGGATTTCGATAATATCGAACTCTTTACCCTGGGTTTCCTCGTGATACATAATAGCTTTATACTCGATCAGATCTATAACGCCCGCGAACATGTCTCCTGCACCGATCGGAAGAGCGATGGGGATCGCATTGGCTCCGAGTCTTTCACGGATCATGTCGAGTGCATTGTAGAAGTCGGCACCAATTCTGTCCATCTTGTTGATGAAAGCAATTCTGGGAACGCCATATTTGTCAGCCTGTCTCCAGACGGTTTCTGACTGAGGTTCAACACCGCCAACCGCGCAAAAAAGTGCTATGGCGCCATCGAGTACCCTGAGTGATCTTTCAACTTCAACTGTGAAGTCGACGTGTCCTGGAGTATCGATGATGTTGATCTGGTGATCTCTCCACGCGCATGTTGTAGCCGCGCTGGTAATAGTGATCCCTCTCTCTTTTTCCTGCTCCATCCAGTCCATGGTAGCTGCACCGTCATGCACTTCACCAAGTCGGTGCAAACGGCCGGTATAATACAATATTCTCTCGGTCGTAGTGGTCTTCCCGGCGTCGATATGCGCCATGATTCCAATGTTACGAACTCTATCTATAGGTATCTTTTTGCTCATTTATCGGGTCTGTTTCTTAATAATCTTACCACTTGAAGTGGGCGAAAGCCTTGTTTGCTTCTGCCATTCTGTGGGTGTCTTCTTTTTTCTTAACGGCGTTTCCGGCGTTGTTTGAAGCGTCAATAAGCTCGTTGGCAAGTTTGCCGGCCATGGTTTTGTCTTTTCTGTCAGAGGCATATCTCTTAAGCCATCTGATAGCAAGGGCCATCCTTCTTTCAGGACGAACTTCCATTGGAACCTGATATGTGGCACCGCCGACTCTGCGGCTTCTTACTTCAATAACAGGCTGCACATTCTGAAGTGCTTTCTTGAAAATATCGAGTGCCGGCTTTGAGGTTCTCTCTTCAACCATTGTAAACGCGTCATAAACCACCGATCTGGCAGTCTCTTTCTGGCCGTCTTCCATAATAGCGTTGATAAACTTGGCCAGTGAATAATCACCAAACCTGGGATCAGGCTTAATATATCTTTTTGGTGCTCTCTTTTTTCTCATATCTGCTTACTTGCCTTTTTGTTGTTTGGGCCTCTTGGCTCCGTATTTCGACCTTCCCTGTTTTCTGTCAGCTACACCGTTGGAATCGAGTGTTCCTCTGATGATATGGTACCTGACACCCGGAAGATCTTTAACCCTGCCGCCTCTGATCAAAACGATCGAGTGCTCCTGCAGATTGTGACCTTCACCCGGGATATATGCGGTAACTTCGATATGGTTTGTTAATCTTACTCTTGCAACTTTCCTTAACGCTGAGTTTGGTTTCTTCGGAGTTGTCGTGTAAACTCTGGTGCAAACTCCTCTTTTCTGAGGACAGGCAGATAAGGCCGGCGCTTTGTTTTTCGAAAGCACAACGGTGCGTCCTTTTCTTACCAACTGATTGATTGTAGGCAAAATGAACTCCTGATTTTGTCCAAAACTTAAAAAAATTCAGACTTCAAATATAGGATAAAATAAATTAATTGTCAAGTTTTTTAACTTGACTTACAAAATAAACCTATCTATGGCCTCTGAGTTGCTCAGAGGCAACACCCGCGATCCATTCCGCGGGGCATAAAAAAGGAGGGAGTCCCCGATCCATTCCGGGGACCCTTCGTAAAATGTCAGGCAGTAGTAGTGGTTTCGGTCTCGACCTGTGTCGATTCCTGCACAGCCAGTTCATCTTCGTCTTTGATGACGAGGGCACGGTACTTTCTGAGTCCCGTTCCGGCCGGTATGAGACGACCCATGACGACGTTTTCTTTCAGTCCTCTGAGTGTGTCTCTCTTTGCCTGTACGGCAGCATTCGCGAGAACCTTTGTGGTCTCTTGGAACGATGCTGCAGAAATGAAGCTCTCAGTTTCGAGCGCAGCCCTGGTGATTCCGAGCAACATGTGATCGAAGGTCGCCTGTTCAGCGTCGCGGTACTGGATCTCCGCTTTACTTCTCTTTTTAAGTTCGAGGTTGAGCCCGGCAAGGTTTTTTCTTGAGACGAGCTGACCCGGTTTAAGAATGGAGCCGCCGGCATCTGTAACGATAACAGAATCGAGCATTCTTTCATTCTCTTCCATGAACTCTGCTTTATCAACGATATCTTCTTCAAGGAACCGTGTATCACCTGGCTGCACAACTTTTATCTTCTGCAGCATCTGGCGAACTATCACTTCGATGTGCTTGTCGTTGATCTTCACACCCTGGAGGCGGTAGACTTCCTGGATCTCGTTCACGAGGTACTCCTGTACCGCGTTTGTACCTTTGATCCTGAGGATGTCGTGCGGATCAACCGGACCGTCGATGATCTTCTCACCGGCCGGGATCTCGTCGCCTTCCTGTACGAGTGTGTGCTTCGATACAGGTACTGAATACTTTTTCTCATCAGATCCGTCAATGGCGGTAACGATTATCTCACGGCTGCCTTTTTTCTTGGAGCCGAAAGTAACGATACCTTCGATATCAGCGATGATCGCAGGATCCTGTGGGTTTCTTGCCTCGAAAAGCTCGGTAACCCTTGGAAGACCACCGGTGATGTCACGGGTTTTGGATGCCTGTTTGGCGATCTTCGCCAGAACGGTACCTGCCTGAATCTCCTGTCCTTCTTCTACTGAGAGGAAGGCTTTTGCAGGGATGTTGAACGATCTCTTCTCTCCCTCGGCATTTTCAATGACGATTGACGGAGAGAGGGTCTTGTCTTTAGGCTCGATAACCACTTTCTGTACGTGACCTGTCTGATCATCGGTGATCTGCTCGTACGTGAATTTATCGATAAGATCGACAAATTTCACTATACCGGTGATATCCGAGAGGATAAGTGCGTTGTAAGGATCATGATAGTAAAGAGGTTGTTTTTTCCTGACTTTCTGACCTTCGTCAACCAGAAGCTCGGCACCGTAAGGAACATCAAATTTCCTGAGGAGTATCTCGTTGTTATCCACGATCTCAACGATACCCCTTCTGCCGGTTACAACTTTAACTTTACCGAATATTGAATCTTTCTCTACAAATGAAACCCTGTTGTATCTTACGATACCTTCAACAGGAGTGTCAACCTGCGACTGGGTGGCGATACGCGCCGAGGTACCACCAAGGTGGAACGTACGGAGGGTAAGCTGAGTACCCGGTTCACCGATCGACTGGGCCGCGATAACGCCCACGGCCTCCCCGATCTCAACGAGTTTACCGTTGGTCAGGTTTCTTCCGTAGCAGTTGGCGCAGACTCCGTGCTTGGCTTCACAAGTGAGCACTGTTCTGATGTAAACTGAATCGAGACCCGCATCTTCGATAACGGCCGCGATCTCCTCGGAGATCATCTCACCATTCTCGCAGATCAGTTCATCGGTTCTCGGATCGTAGATGTCACCCTGGGCGACACGTCCGACAATTCTTTCTGTGAGCGGTTCACGCTCTTCACCGGCTTCTTTAAGAGCCGAAATCTCGATACCAAGGATGGTTCCGCAATCGATCTGAGTGATGATAACGTCCTGAGCAACGTCGACGAGCCTTCTGGTAAGGTAGCCCGCGTCCGCTGTTTTAAGGGCGGTATCCGCGAGACCTTTACGGGCACCGTGTGTCGAGATAAAGTACTCGAGTACGGAAAGACCCTCTTTGAAGTTCGCGATGATCGGGTTCTCGATGATCTCACCCGCCTGACCGGTGAGTGATTTCTGCGGTTTCATCATAAGACCACGCATGCCTGCGAGCTGACGTACCTGTTCGGATGAACCTCTCGCGCCCGAGTCAACCATCATGTGGATCGGGTTGAAGCCGTGGTTCGATTCTCTCAGTTTTTCCATGAGAACCTTGCCCACGTCGTTGGTTGCGTGTGTCCAGATATCGATGATCTTGTTATATCGTTCTGTATCGGTAATAAAACCGTTCTCATGCTCGTTGAGTACCTGCTCAACCTTCTTGTTCGCCTCGTTGATGATCGATTCTTTCTCGGCAGGAACCACGAGGTCACTGAACGAGATCGAAAGGCCACCCTGCATCGCGAATGAGAATCCGAGATCTTTAAGATCATCAAGGAATTTCGCGGTTACCTTGTTACCGAGACGCATGAACATCAGGTTGACAAAGGCTCCGAATGATTTCTTCACGAGAAGCTGATTGTAGAAACCCATCTCCTTGGGAACGATCTTATTGAAGATCACGCGTCCCACGGTGGTTTCGATCATCTTTCCGTCGATCCTTACTTTGATCTTTGCATGAAGACCCACAACTTTGTTGTTGTAAGCGATCACTACCTCTTCAGGCCCCGAGAAGACCATTCCCTCACCGGTATCTCCATCTCTTTTCTTTGTGAGATAGTAAACTCCAAGAACGATATCCTGGGTTGGTACCACGATCGGACTGCCGTTCTGAGGTGAAAGGATGTTGTGACTCGAGAGCATGAGAAGCTGTGCTTCAAGCTTGGCTTCATCTGCAAGAGGCACGTGAACCGCCATCTGATCACCGTCAAAGTCAGCGTTGAACGCCGTACATACCATCGGGTGGAGTCTGATGGCTTTCTCATCGATCAGCACCGGCTGGAAAGCCTGGATGCCAAGTCTGTGAAGGGTCGGCGCACGGTTGAGGAGCACTGGGTGTCCGTCGATGATCTTTTCGAGGATCTCCCAAATTATCGGGTCTTTCCTCTCAACGACTTTCTTGGCGCTCTTTACGGTTTTATTATGACCTCTCTCGATCAGTTTCCTGATGATGAGGGGTTTGAAAAGTTCATAAGCCATATCTTTAGGCAGACCGCACTGATGGAGTTTCAGCTCGGGACCAACGACGATAACCGAACGGCCTGAGTAGTCGACACGTTTACCGAGCAGGTTCTGACGGAAACGTCCCTGTTTACCCTTCAGCATGTCGCTGAGTGATTTGAGAGGCCTGTTATTGTCGCTTCTTACAGCTGAACCGCGTCTCGAGTTATCGAAAAGGGCATCGACGGCTTCCTGAAGCATTCTCTTCTCATTTCTGAGGATAACTTCAGGCGCTTTTATGTCGATAAGCCTCTTCAGACGGTTGTTGCGGATGATCACCCTTCTGTAAAGATCGTTAAGATCTGAAGTGGCGAATCTTCCACCTTCGAGGGGCACGAGGGGACGAAGTTCGGGCGGAATCACTGGAATATAGTTGAGAACCATCCACTCGGGTTTGTTCTCAAGCTTGCCTTCCTTTGTTCTGAAAGCTTCAATAACCCTCAGCCTCTTAAGAAGATCGTCCTTTTTCTGCTGCGAAGTTTCCTTGTTCAGCTGGTCTTTGAGCTCATAGAACTTCTCTTCGATCGCAAGATTTTTGAGGAGTTCCCTGATGGCTTCGCCGCCTATCTTGGCGTAAAATTTGTTTGGATCGTTGTCGGCCAGTTTATCATTTCCTGAAGGAAGCGACTTCTGGATCTCCGAGTACTGATCCTCGGTAATAAGGTCGTTCACCCTCAGACCGGTTGGTCCGGGGTTCATTACCACATACGACTCATAGTAAACTATTTTTTCAAGTTCTTTCGAGCTGAAGCCCAAAAGATTGCCAATTTTCGAAGGCAGGGATTTGAAGAACCAGATATGAACAACGGGCACCGCGAGGGAGATATGTCCCATTCTTTCACGGCGTACGCTCTTTTGGGTAACTTCCACGCCGCAACGGTCGCAGATGATACCTTTATATCTGATCCTTTTGTATTTACCGCAATAGCATTCCCAGTCACGGGTAGGTCCGAAGATCTTTTCACAGAAAAGCCCGTCTTTTTCAGGTCTGAACGATCTGTAATTGATAGTCTCGGGCTTTGTCACCTCGCCATGGGATCTGTCAAGTATATCATCCGGGCTTGCCAATGTAATAGTGATGGAGTTAACATCCTTTATCACATTTTCCGGTAATCTTAATGACATATAAAAAACTCCTTCCGGGTATCTGATTTCAAATTATTTAACTACTCAATCTCAACGTCAAGGCCAAGACCCTGAAGTTCTTTCATGAGTACATTAAATGCTTCGGGCACATTCGGTTCCTGAATATTTTCACCTTTAACGATCGACTCGTAAACCTTGGTTCTACCCGCAACATCATCGGATTTGACAGTGAGTATCTCCTGAAGGATGTGCGAAGCACCGTAAGCCTCAAGAGCCCACACTTCCATCTCTCCGAATCTCTGACCGCCGAACTGGGCTTTACCGCCGAGTGGCTGCTGAGTGATGAGAGAGTATGGTCCGATCGACCTTGCGTGGAGTTTATCGTCAACAAGGTGGCTCAGTTTAAGCATGTAGATGTATCCACAGGTAACATTCTGGTCGAATGCTTCACCGGTGCGACCGTCATGAAGGACGGTTTTACAGCCGGCAGGCAGTCCGGCCTGCTCAAGATAGCCGTTTACATCTTTTACTTCCGCACCGTCGAATACCGGTGTGGCGAACTTAACGCCGAGCTTTTTACCAACCCAGCCGAGCGCTGTTTCATAGAGCTGGCCGAGGTTCATACGTGATGGCACGCCGAGCGGGTTGAGGATCATCTCAACCTGTGTGCCGTCCGGGAGGAAAGGCATGTCTTCCTGTGGAACGATCTTGGCAACAACACCTTTGTTTCCATGGCGTCCGGCCATTTTATCGCCCACTGAGATCTTCCTTTTCTTTGCAACATAAACTTTTGCAAGCTGGATGATTCCAGGTGGAAGTTCATCACCTATCTGTATCTTCTGTTTCTCGCGTCTGTAATCTTCTTCAACATCGGCGAGTTTTCTGAGATAATTTTTCATGAGCGCTCTAACGAACTCGTTTGCTCTCTCATCTTCGAACCAGGGAAGTTTATCATCGAGTTTTTCGATGATCTCAACACCTTCGAGTGCGGACGCATCTATTACTGAACCTGATTTGATCACAGTAATACCATGTTCGTCTTTCACTCCAAGACTCTTTTTCCCTTCGCAGATCTTTGCGAGACGCTCGATCATCTTCTCACGAAGAGCGATTTTGTCTTTCGAGAATTTGATCTCGAGTTCTTCACTCAGTTTCTTTTCGAGTTTCTTCGATTCCGCGTCTTTTCTTCTGCGGCTGAAGAGTCTGGTTTTAATAACGGTTCCGCGGAGACCCGGTGTGGCACGGAGTGAAGCATCTTTAACCTCACCGGCCTTCTCGCCGAAGATCGCTCTGAGGAGCTTTTCTTCGGGTGTGGGATCCGACTCCCCTTTCGGTGTAAGTTTACCAATAAGGATATCGCTTTCCTTAACTTCGGCACCGATCCTGATTATACCGTTCTCATCGAGATTTCTAACTGTCTCTTCACTCACGTTGGGAATTTCGCGTGTAAGTTCCTCATCCCCTCTTTTTGTCTCACGAACCTGGAGTTCGAATTCCTCGATATGGATCGAGGAGAAAACATCGTTCATCACGAGCTTTTCTGAAAGAATGATGGCGTCCTCAAAGTTGTAACCCCTCCATGGCATGAATGCCACAAGGATATTACGGCCGAGCGCGAGTTCACCCTGATCGGTAGCAAAACCGTCAGCCAGTACATCACCTTTACTAACCTTCTGGCCCATTTTAACCACTGGTCTCTGGGTGATGCTTGTCTCCTGGTTTGTACCGGAGAATTTAATAAGTTTGTATGTTACTGTCTTTACATCCTCAAACTCGGTTAGAGCCTCGAATGAAAGAGGATCGATGTTGTAGTCAACAACGATCTTGTCGGCATCAACGAAAATAACTTCACCGTCTTCTTCAGCCACGATAACTGAACGAGTATCACGTGCAACCCTGCCTTCAAGACCGGTACCAACAATAGGGGCCTCAGGCTTGATGAGGGGAACTGCCTGACGCTGCATGTTCGAACCCATGAGGGCACGGTTCGCATCGTCATGCTCGAGGAACGGGATCAGGGCAGCAGCAGCACTTACGATCTGTGCCGGTGCAACGTCCATGAACTCGACTTCCTGCGGGTGCACGATCGGGAAATCACCTTTTCTGCGGCATTTTACTCTTTCTCTGATGAATCTGCCGTTCTCGTCGATCGGGGCATTTGCCTGAGCGATCGTGAACATATCTTCCTGCTCCGCGGTCAGATAGACCACTTCATTGGAAACCACACCATCTTTTACTACACGGTAAGGTGTCTCGAGGAAGCCGTACTTGTTCACTCGTGAAAAGATCGTGAGTGAGGAGATAAGACCGATGTTTGGACCTTCAGGTGTCTCGATCGGACAAAGACGTCCGTAATGAGTGTAGTGAACGTCACGAACCTCAAAGCCCGCTCTTTCTCTCGTGAGACCACCGGGTCCGAGTGCCGACATCCTTCTCTTGTGCGTAAGCTCTGAGAGAGGGTTGGTCTGATCCATGAATTGTGAAAGCTGGTTTGTACCGAAGAACGAAGTGATTACGCTCGAAATTGTTCTTGCGTTAACCAATTCCATCGGAGCAAAACCTTCCGCGTCACGGATCGACATTCTGTCTTTAATTGTTCTGGCCATTCTGGCGAGACCTGTGTTGAACTGCTGCTGGAGCTGTTCACCAACAGTTCTAACTCTTCTGTTGCCAAGATGATCGATATCATCAGAAGCGGCATTTTCATCCTTCATCTTGATGATATACTTCATGATCTCAATAAAATCCTGAATATGAAGAACGGTGAGATCATCGGGTACAGTACCTGAAAGGCTCAGTTTATCGTTCATTCTGTGACGGCCAACTTCGCCGAGATCGTATCTCTTGTCGTTGAAGAAGGTTTTGTCGAGCAGACCCGCCGCAGTATCGATATCCGGTGCTTCACCGGTCCTTAACTGTCTGTAGATCGAGAGAAGTGCTTCGTCCTTGCTGTGGGTCGTGTCTTTTTCAAGGGTATTTAGAATAAGATTCTGGTCAAGATTAAGATCAGTGCGGATAAGGTTGATCGACTCAACGCCCGACTCCCTGATCATCTTAACGGCTTCTTCATCTATGATATCGTTTCTGTTGAGGAATATCTCACCGGTGTGAGTATCAAAAACTTCAGTAGCCACTTTGCGGGAGAGAAGTGTCTCCGGATCGGCTTCATTCAGATCAACAGTCTCGTATATTTCAAATATTTCTAAAATTTCATCATCTGTCTCATAACCAAGAGCTCTGAGGAGTGTGGTTGAGGGGAACTTCTTCCGGCGGTCGATATATACATTAAGTACATAGTTAATATCGGTTGTAAACTCGACCCATGATCCCTTCAGCGGGATGATCCTTGCTGAATAAAGCGGGGTTCCGTTCGGGTGGACCGTCTGAGCAAAAGCAACGCCGGGCGAACGGTGAAGCTGCGATACAACCACACGCTCGGCACCGTTGATAATAAAGGTTGCCTGATCCGACATAAAGGGAAGTGTCCCCAGGTAAACTGTCTGAACAACAGAGTTTACCCATTCCTGAGTTTCGGGATCCTTGGAAGAGAGAGTAAGTTTTGCTTTAATGGTGGCCGAATATGTCAGGCCTTTC
>RHKR01000044.1:0-542 GCA_008363265.1 Chlorobiota bacterium | reverse complement strand
CTGCACTCCTGGATCGAGTATCTGGGCCTTTCAACGTAATATTCGTTGTAGTCAAGGCGATACTTTGCTTTGTTGTTGTCCGGATTGTCGAGGATTGGGAAATTGCTTGTAAAAACCTGTTGCAGCCCTTTGTTTTCCCTCTCGGATGGAGCGACATCCATCTGTAAAAAATCCAGGAACGACTCTTTCTGAACGCTCAGCAGATCGGGTATTTCCAGTACAGAGCTAATATTACCGAAGGTAATTCTGTTATTGTTCAATTGAATAACCTCAAAGTTTTTGTGTCAAATCTAACGCTTGCTATCCTGATCTGAACATAAATAATAAAAAGCGATAAGACGATGCACGATCGTCTTATCACTTAAAAACTGGGAGAAGATTAAAGGTTTCCGTATGGATTACTTTAATTCTACCTTAGCACCGGCTTCTTCGAGTTCTTTCTTTACTTTTTCAGCTTCGTCTTTCGACACCTGCTCTTTAACCGGCTTTGGTGCGGCTTCAACGAGATCTTTGGCTTCTTTCAGACCAAGACCTGTGTGAGC
>RHKR01000043.1 GCA_008363265.1 Chlorobiota bacterium | reverse complement strand
TGGACCCTGATTATGTTCAGCCGGAGGAATAGCCCGGGATCAATCTTTCTTTTGAACGACCAGGATCGTAAGATCATCCCGGAGGGGTTCATCGCCCCGCCATGTTCCGGCATTCGAACGGATTGAAGCCAGTACGTCACCGGCTGATGACGCGGGCGCTGATGCCAGCCATTCCGCCACACGGTCTATTCCGGCGGTCTCTCCATTTGAATTGAACAGCTCCGTCAATCCGTCGCTCATCACAACGAGAGTGTCACCCTTCCGGAATGGTATTTCAGACCCTGCGTAGGGGAATCCGGTGAAGGCACCGAGAGGCATCGCCTTCAGGAGGTGTTGCTCAACAATCCCCGTATCACCTCTGCGGATAAGCAGATGCGGCATCCCCGCCGACGCATATTCAAGGACGTCGCCTCTGATTCGAACAAGCGCGAGACACATGGTGAGCATCTTGAGGTTCATTTTTTTGATCGACCCGTTTGCGCTCATCAGTATCTCCGGCAGAACGGTACTGCCCGAAAGCGAATTTAACAGTGCTTTTGTGGCTATCACCATGTTTCCGGCCTTCAGACCGTGACCAGTGGCATCACCCACGGCGATCATGAGTGAACCATCTTCCCCCCTGAAGAAATCGTAATAGTCTCCACCCACTTCAGTCGCTGTCTCGATGTGTGAGGCCAGTCCTAGTCCAGGTATATCGGGAAGTTTCGCTGGCAAAAGCGAAAGTTGCAGATCGCGGGCTGCCTCAAGCTCGGCTTTCCGGCGCTCATTCTCCGCTTCCACCAATCTTCTCTCCATTTCAAGAGAGGCGGCAATTCTTTCCTGCTCGAGTGTCTTGTCGGAAAGCTCCTTCACGGTTTGCAACTGCTTCTTCAGGTCTTTGTTCAGAAAGGCAAAATTATAGGAAAGGTAAAGCGACATGGATATCACCAAACCCAACAGTCCGTAGACGTAAACCTGAGTGGTACCGAAAAAGGGAGTGACTATCACGGCATAATCGAGGAGAATCTGATAAACCACGAAGAAGATCAGAAGTCCAAACCCGGCGAGAGCAAGCCAGCCGCCGTGCCGCGCCTCCTTTTTGTCTGTTCTTAACACCGATATCACCAGATCACTCATGGCTGTAATGAAGTAGACGTAGTTCAGGCTCGCCAGCCACCACGAGGTCGTGAGAATATTCAGAATGATCATCAGCACGAATCCGGCAACGTAGAACCACAACCGTTTTGGGATCGTTCTCTTGACCAGACTCCACGCTGTCAGCTGGCCGAACATTGTGGCGAAAGGCACCGCGATGTTGCCAAGAATATGAGCCAAGAGCAGATCCCCGGTACCGGTGGCCGTCGCGCGCCCGTAATTGAACCAGACCACCCCCGCGAATCCTGTAAGACAGAGCGCGTAGTAAAGATTGTGCTTCTGCTCAGGGTAGAATATGAAAAGGAACATGTGGAGCATTATCAGCACGACGGGCACGACTGAAAAGAGTGTCTTGTTAAAGGTCATGAACCGGGTGCTCTCGGCAACCGCAAGGAACGCCGAATCGGTGTTCATGATCGAGATCGCAAAACCTGTATTGAACCGGCTGTCGATAAACTTGTGGATATCCCCGTTTTCATACCGGACACTTAGGAGGTGCTCCCTTCCGGTGTCAAATCTCATATTGAAAACAAACGGTTTTCGCTCGTCTCCACTCCCTGTCTCCGAAAAGATATTTTTACCATTATACCAGATCGTGATCTCTCCAAGATCCCAAACCATCAGCGTGATCTCCTTGCCCCACAAAGCGGAATCAAGAATGAACGGCATCCTGAACCAGCCGGTTCCCTGCCATTCTCGGGTCGCTGAACTGTCGGAATGGAGCCGGGGACTGACCGTTTTCAGCATGCTGTCGTCAGTCTTCGGATCAGACCAACGGATGTCATCTCCCGGAGCGTACCTCCATCCCCCAAAAAGATCGAGCTCAGGCGCGCCTTTAGCCACCCTTTTTTCTGTGATCACCAACGTATCCGATCTGTAGCTGTTGAACCACGCGGGCACAGAAAAACTCAGAGTGGTATCGCCGGCAACCTCATACTTCAGATTTGCCGAGATCCTTCCTCCGCTGTCGGCAGCTTCGCGCAACCAGTTGCCGCCTGTGATCTTGAACTCAAGTTCCTTACCCTTGGGGAGTGAGAAAGATCGCGCCCAGGTGGTGTCGTCGATCCTTTCCAGTTTGATCCGTCCGGGATCCCAATCACCGAGCACGGGGTCATTGCCCGTGATGAAAACGCCATTTTCTGTAAGCGCGGGTGGCACGGTGACACGGAAGGTGACTGTCGAAGTGTCGCCACCTCCACAGCCTGAAAGGAAGAAAAGCAGCAGAACTACCGGTATGATGATTCGCATTGAGGTTCTTATTAAATCTTTCCGCAAATATAATGATCCGGCATAAGAGAGCACAAACAGTTCCGGATAACAGGGGAAAATCGACCATAATTGGGTAAATTTGGTTTTGATAATCCCATTTTTACGGTAAAATTGTGACTTACGACTATTTGATAATCGGTGGCGGAATTACCGGTGCCGCGACGGCCTACTCGATCCTAAAGAAAAAACCCGGCAGCAAGCTTATCCTCATCGAGAAGGGTAATGCCCTCTCCCAACACCAGACGGGCAACAACTCCGGTGTTATACACTCGGGCCTGTACTACAAACCCGGCTCCCTTAAGGCGAAGAACTGCACCACCGGCCGCGAGATGATGTACCGTTTCTGCGAAGAGCACGATATCTATCATGAGAAGTGCGGCAAGATAGTGGTCGCCACATCGAAGGATGAGATCCCCCGCCTGAACAATATCGAGGAGAGGGGACGCGCGAACGGTCTCTCCGGCATCAAACGCCTCACTGTTGAAGAACTCCGCGAGTATGAACCCCACGCCGCAGGTATAGAGGGACTGTTCGTTCCACAGACAGGCATAGTTTATTTCACAAAAGTTGTTGAAAAACTGGGAGAACTCATCACCTAAAGAACGCGACAACGAGCTGCACGCCCTCACAACGCAGGGCGACATCACGGCAAAATACCTCGTAAACTGCGGGGGGCTCCACTCTGATGTGATCGCCAAAAAATGCGGCGTTGATCCTGAAATAAAAATAATCCCCTTCAGAGGGGAGTACTATAAACTCGCTCCCGAAAAAGAGTATCTCGTTAAAAACCTGATATATCCCGTTCCAGATCCGGCTTTTCCTTTCCTTGGAGTGCATTTCACACGCATGGCAAAGGGCGGAGTTGAGGCCGGTCCGAACGCCGTGCCTGCCTTCAAGCGTGAGGGCTACAGCTGGGGCGACTTCAGCATCGAGGACACCGTTGAGTTTCTTACATACCCGGGGTATATAAAGATGGGTTCAAAGTTCGCGGGGATGGGTTTGAAAGAGATATACCGTTCACTTAACAAAGGTGCATTCACGCGGGCGCTGCAGAAGTTACTGCCGGAGATTCAGGAAAACGATCTGGTGAGAGGCGGTGCAGGAGTTAGAGCCCAGGCACTCGACCGGAGTGGGAAACTTCTTGATGACTTTTACCTCAAACACACCCGCAACATGCTCCACGTGCTTAACGCTCCGTCACCGGCCGCAACAGCTTCACTGAGCATCGGTGAGTATATCGCCTCGGAGGTTTTCAGCCACTGATCATCTCCGACTCGTGGATGTTCACACCAGGTTTACCTTCAAGCGCGGCTTTGATCATCGCTTTCGCGACTGTTGATGCATGAACGGCGGCATATC
This sequence comes from Chlorobiota bacterium, assembly GCA_008363265.1. GTDB lineage: Bacteria > Bacteroidota > Ignavibacteria > Ignavibacteriales > Ignavibacteriaceae > UTCHB3. Next base: position 9,732 of record RHKR01000043.1, on the reverse strand, counting down.
TTTTCAGTTTGCCCTTGAAAATGAATCCGAACACCTTGAAGAATGTCTCCGCGATCATCTCTCCCGGGCGGATCTCATCCCGGTATCCCAAAAGAAGTGAAGGTCTGAAAATGTGTACCGATGCGAAAGGAAGTGCCGCCACATCCCTTTCCATCTCCCCTTTTGTCCGGAGGTAGAAATTGCCGCTCCCGGCTTTCGCGCCGATCGAACTCACAACGCAGAACTGCTTTACACCCTCTTCACACGCCACTTTTGCGGGAGTTACCACGTAATGGTGATCCACAAGTCTGAAATTTTCTTTTGAGCCTGCTTTCTTTATCGTTGTGCCCAACGCGCAGAACATCACATCCCCCCGCATGTACGGACGGATGGCGGCCGGATTACCAAGATCAGCGATGTGCTGCCCAACCTTCGGGTGCGAATAATCAAGGTATCTCCGGCCGATCACGGTGACATGCTCAAAATCGCTGCTGTGCGCCAATTGCTTCACAAGTTCTTTTCCGATCAATCCGGTCGCGCCGGTTACCACAGCTCTCACAAGCCAAGCCTTTCAAATTTGGGGTGAGAAATATATGATATTCGCGGGAGATTTTTCAATTCTTCTCCGGCTTGAAGTACTTTTTCACCCAGTTATCGAGGGTTTGATGGTTGTCGAAACCAAGAATTGCTGCAATTTCTTTTTTCTTGCCCGTTTTCTTGCGTGCCTCGTTGTACAGGCGGGTGAAAAGCTCCTCAATATTGCTGTTGATGTTGAGGTCCGCCACTGGGTGTTCATGGCTGTCGACACTTGACGCGCGCTCCAGAAGGGCTTTTTCTGCATCCTCAGCTGCAATTTCGTCGTTTCCTGAAAAGATTATCATTCTCTGAAGTGTGGTGATCAGTTCCCTTGTGTTCCCCGGGAAATCGTGAAACTGCAACACCTCAACCGCGGCGGGAGAAAGATTGAGTTCCCCGCGACCCATCGATTCAGCCATCTTCGCGAACAATGCCCGGGCCAGGTGAACAAGGTCATCCCTGCGCTCCCGCAACGGGGGAATGAACAGCCTGACAACCGCCAGCCGGAAGAAAAGGTCCTCCCTGAATCTTTGTTCCGTAACTAAAACAGACAGTGACCTGTGTGTGGCGGCAATGATCCTGGCGTTGCTTTTCAGCGGGGTGGTACTCCCGACCCTGGAAAATGTGCCGTCATTCAGTATTCTTAATATCTTCACCTGTGCTTCAAGGGGCAGGTCTCCGATCTCATCCAGAAAGAGTGTTCCATCCCCAGCCGCTTCGAAGTATCCTTTTTTATCGGCGACCGCGCCCGTAAATGCCCCTTTGGTGTGACCGAAAAGCTCCGACTCAATTATCTCCTTCGGTATGGCACCACAATTGATGGCGATGAAAGGTTTGTCCCCCCTTCCGCTTTTCCTGTGGATCAGACCGGCGAGAACCTCTTTTCCTGTTCCGGTTTCCCCTTCGATCAGTACTGGTACATCATATGCGGCAACAGTGATCGCATCGTTAAGCAGTGCGGTCATTTTATCGGAGCGGAAGATGATATTGCTCAGGTCAGGATCACGGTTAAGCTCCTCTGCGCTCAACAAACGGCGATGGGTAACGAATGTGGGATCGATCTGTTTGTAAAAATCCAGAGAAAGTGTGAAGGGTAGCTGAACGATCCTGAATCCCTTTTCAGTGGTGGTCTCGACGAGTTCCGCTTTAATCCGGGTTTTGGCAATCAATAGCCAAACCGCGTGCATCGCGGGCGTACCGGGACTAAGATGAAAGTACCACTCTGCACCGGGAACTTTGGCTTTAGTTTCGTTCACGATCTTGAGAACGGCCGGATAAATCTCTTCATGCCGGGTGGGAGAAGAAAGATTTACCTGATGAATTTCGGTTTTGGCTTCTGAGACCGTTGCCAAGTGATCCAATACAGATTCGATCTCTTTCTCATCAAAATTATTAAGCAGAACCACCCTTTCAGGATTGAGTTCTCTAACTGCCACGGCTATCGCAGCATCTTCATTCTTGAGGGCAGAGTTTATATCCTGCCGGCCTATCCAGGTAAATAAGATTCGCATAAAGTAAATATTTTTATTTTTAATGTAAGATATTTTACTTCTTTGCGCAAGAGTTCACCCTATTTGCTCAACTCAGGCCCTTTCTCGCTTTGGCACGGTTATTGGAGCAACTAATGCACGGGAGTGAATACCCCGATTAACTTGAAAGTGTTTAATTTAGTTGATTAATTATTGGAATTTTGGAGAAGAAAATGACCACCGAAGAGCTCTACAAAGGAATGGCACTTATTAACAAAAAGCCCGGCTCTGAGAGATACGTTCAATCTTTGTACAATCTATTAAAATCTGAAGATAGATTTTTTAGTCAGGATGAAGTCAAACAATTTCTGGTTATTCCTTTCGAGACCCATCTGATGCTGAGACACCACCACTTTTTTTACATAGATTATGTGTATGGTGCTCCAATTTATTATTTTCAAATAAGTAACAATCAGTTTTCGCAACTAATATTTTGTTCAAAAGATTATTTTCTCGAGTTGGCGTCTGATATCTTGATTGAAATATTCAATTCCCGAAACAGGAAGAACCTAACTGTCGGTGTTCTGGAGAGGCAATTAAGGCACGATCTTCAGGTGTATCTTGGACTAGGAGATAGAGAGTTTAAGCAATTCCCGCCTGAAATAATTACCACAATTGTGGACGCTTTCCCAGAGAAATTCGTCCTTCAGTCCAAATCTGCTATAGATAACAAAATGGATCTTGTCGTTTCAATTGAAGTCTCGGCATCAGACAGTATGAATCCAGTGCGATTCCTTAATCACTTAATTAGACTTAGCAGAAAACACTCAACGGAAGATACTAAGCAATTGTTGTTAAAACTAAACTTAAGTTCAGAAGATTATGGTATGACGAAACCCTACAGTTCTCATACAATCGAGAAAATCTCTGCGGCCTTCCCTGAAACCTTAAAATTCGATGGTTCACAAATCAACATTTTACCAATAAGCGAAAGAATCACCTCAAGTTTAAATAACAAATCTAGTATTGACAATTTCCCTTTGCAGGCTGGAAATCTTTCCGGTTTGCTTGTTTTCTCTTTCGTAGGGAATGAATTTCCAGTTAAGGAGGCAAAAACTTATGTCTCTTTACGGAGTCAGATCATTTTTATGGCCGTGTCCGACTTAAAGCAGGTTTATGGCAAGATATTCACTCAGGAATCATATGAATTAACAAAAATTCTTAAAGCCTTCTTGGGGGATATTGATGTTTGGGAGTGGGCGAAAGAGAATCTGGCGGTTTCATTTTTAGTTGAGGATTATGATTATCTCAAACTCAATTTCGATTCCCTTATGCAGGAATATTCACCCGTATTTAATTTGGACAGGAATCCAGGCAACCTTTTTAGAGGAATAATTGAAGAGAAAATCAGGGAATATGAAAGTGGAAGAGAACAAGGAACAGAGAATTAGCGATCTTGAGCGTGAAATTAATCGTCTTAAGATAGAGCTCCAAAATACCCGCTTGAGAGAAATCGAAAAGGAAAAAAATCTCAACAATTATATCCGCGAACTAGGTGAGGCCAAGCAGTTTAATGTTGGCTCTCTCCTTCGGGAAAAAGAACTCCAGACGCAGGCCGAATCCTGGGAGCGTATTGTTGACGAACTCGCCCACTCAATTAACACCGATGTCTATGTCGCAGTTTCTGCAATGTCAAAATTCCTTGACAACCCGAAAATTAAAAAGGCCAGCTACCACACAAAGCAAATCAGAGACCTTACCCAGTTGCTGTTGTTGTATCTCAGGAGAAAGGATGTAACATACAGCAACGAATTCGCTGAACTTGATCTGCAAGAAGTTGTTCAACAGCAGATCGAACTGATAAAAGATGGAATCTCCACTCTAAGGCTATCCTCTGATGAACACCAGGACCTCGTGATGAGTATGAAAATCCCGGTTTCAAAATCAGGTGAATCCACAATAAGCATCACAAAGGAATTTGTGGATGCAATTCCTCTGATAGTTAAAGATCTGATCCGCAACGCAATGAAGCACACCTCGGAAGATGACCCCAAAGTGGAAGTGAGTATCAACGAAACTGCTAATTTCGTTGAGATGGAAATCTTTAACAATGGAGCAATCTCTGAGAAACTGGCTGACTGGTTTAACAAAAATTTAATGGATGACCCGGAAAACATGCCAAAATCTTCCAAGGTAGGTATGCGCGTTGTGAAAAAGTGGGTCGACCTGTTAAAAATAGAGACTCGATACTTCAGGGACGAGGAGTCCGACACCACCAAAGTAAGATTGAATTTCGCCAAAAGGATACAATATGAAAAAGATTAGAATTTTGGTTGCTGAGGACACAAAAGAGGCCAGGGACATAATCACCGATAATCTTCGCGATTATGAACTTGAAAAATACGGCAACAACGACACCTTTGACATCACCAAGGCAGAATCATTTGTTAAGGCGGACCAGATTCTCGAAGATTACAGGAAGAACAATAATCCATATGAGGTCTTTTTCTGCGATATTGATTTTACCGAGGACCGCAAGGGTGGTAAGCGTGATTCCGGCTTTCAACTGATAAGAAAAGCCTTTGAAATTTCAAACCTGACGCATATCTATACCTATTCAGGTCAATTCAAGGCCGCGGACCTGTGGGAGGGATATGAAGAACTTCTCTCAAAGGGATTGGTCATAAAGACATTTGATAAATCACACACTGACGGTGGTGATATTGAGTGGGTCAACAAAAATTTTGAGGAACTCTTCAACAGATTGGAAAAGGAAAAAGTACTTTGGGATATTTGGGCAAATCATAATATTTTCAAAGAATCTGTGGCGAACGCCAAATTCTCATCGGACCCTATTGAAAATATGGGTTTTCAGTACGAGATTATTTCCAATCTGGAGTCTATACTTTATCTACTCAAGAAAACAGAGAATCTGGATGCAGAAAAAATCATTCACCGTCTCGTAATACAACTTTATCACAGGTGTCTCGAATTGTTCTGCAGAGGGGTAAAGACAGATCAGGAAATTCTATCAGCCTCAAACCGTAATCAACCGGCAATCGCTAAATTAATTGGGAAATCGGAGAATTGGGAAATCGGTAATAAGGTTACAGCCTTGACGACAATTGTTTCCTTTACTCCGGAGTATTACGCCAAAGCAGGCTACAAAGTGAACTTCTACAGAAACAGCTCAGTCCATCCCAATGAATTTTTCGACGTCGGCCTCAGCAATGTTCTCTACTGCAGCATCGCGCTGGCGTTGTACGCGAACAAAGGGAAATGGGATGGGATCAAAACCGGTGAGATCGAGGCGATTGCTAAAAATTCTGAGGGGAAAGGGAACAGGGACCTCCGCGAACTGCTTTACTCGAGACGTTGATAATATTCTGAACAAAAGGGGAAGACCCTCACTTCCCCCTCTTTTCCGCTTCCATCCGGTACCTTCCCGGAACAAACTCACACACTGAATTGTAAAATTTTCGTAAATTTATAATACTTTATTCGAATTATTCCAAACAATCAAACATTTAATCATAAGGAATGTGAATGCGTATAGTTCTTATGCTGCTTCTGGCAGTATTTACCCTTTCCGCACAGGATGTTATCCCGCACCCGGAGTATCAGACGAAGGAATACCGCGCGAAGATCAAGAAAGAGAAGATCAAACAGTTGCTGATCAAGCATTTCGCGACGAACAGCAAGTTCGAAGAGGAAAAAAACTCCCACGAGTATCTTGTCGATTTTGATTCCGATGGCAAGGTTACAAAAATAGTCTATAAAAATTTCGCCGGCGGCGAGAATGAACTTTACACCTACACTTATAAAGGTGACCTCCTGACAGAATCTGTCTACAAACAGAGCCCCGGTCTCGAATTGTCGCCAAATCCGGAGATTCACCAGATATCCCGATTCACTTACGATGCCAAAGGAAACCCGCTCCAGATCGAAAGGATCGATCATACTCCCAACGGGGTTTATACCAGCTGGATCGTCAAGTACAACTACGACAAAAAAGGGAAACTTGTAACGATCGTCGATTCCCTGATGCCCGAACCCGGGATAGAACCTCACGACATCAAGGATGTTTACTACTTCGACAAAAAGGGAAAACTTTTCAAGAAGACCACCGCGATCGGTGAAGTTCAGTATGTCTACGACAAAAAGGGAAATCTCACAAAGAAACACACACTGAGCACCGCGATGGAGGAAACCTCGGTCTACACTTATGACAAAAGCGGAAATATCAGTAAAGAGGAATACAAATCTTCTTTCAGTGACCAGAAAACTGACTTCAAATACTCCAAATCAGGCCTGAAAATGCAGGAGAAAACTGTTTATAAAGGTGCGGATGAAGCATCCCCAAGCTACTTTCTCGTAAGTTACACTTATATGACAATCTAAGAGGAGCCCCATGAAGAGATTATTTATTCTACTGGCATTCGCTACATCCCTGTTCGCCCAGGATTTTATTCCCTATTTTGACGAAATGGAGCCCGCTTTTGCCGCGAAAATGAAAATGAACGGCATTAAATACCTTACGATCGAAGCTTTCAAGGCTGATAATTCATTTGAACCGGCCTCGAATGAGAACATCTGGAAAGAGACCTTTGAGTTCAACAAAGAGGGTAAACTTCTTAAAGTAACCTCATTCAATCCTGAATGGCAGTTAACCCGCAAGATCGAGTATGCCTACAACAGCGCGGGTGAAATTCAGAATATCTTCGAAACGGAAACCACCGGTTCGGGCGATGATGTCAGCACCACTTCCGTTACTCTTTTCATCAACCGGAAAGACGGCAGGATCAACTTCATCGACAGATTCGAAAAAGGGAATGAAAATCCGGGCGGAGCCGTGACAAACAAGTACCTTTATTCATACAATTCCGATGGCGAACTTGCAATGGTAACTGATTCGGTTATCTCAACAGGTGCCTATTCAAATCCCTCGGCTTATTACCACTATGAGGCTGGATTGCTGGTCAGGAAAACCCATCCCAACTATACGATAGTTTACGAATACGATAAAATTGGACTGCCCGTAAAGGAGACCATGGAAATGCTCTCTTCCACTTACGTGACAACCAAAGAGTATGACGGGATGGCTAATACACTCTCATCCCGGATGGAAGGTGACGCGTTTGCACTCGAAGAATTCAACGAGATCGACGAAAATGGTCTTGTCACAAAAACCAGGCGGACATTCAACCCAAAGCCAAGCGGCTCTCCTGAGTACGAAGTTAATCAATACTTTTACACACGGTTCTGATGACAGCAAGAGCCTTATCCCTAATCATTTTATTTGCAATTTCGCTTCAGGCGCAGGAGTTCATCCCACACGGTGAACTCCTTCAGCCTGGGCATGTAAAGTACATCTCCTCAAAAAAGATCGAAACCGAAAAAGCCGGTTTTTACTCAACCGCCAAGGACGGTATTCCCTCCGGAAAGGCAAAGGTGAAAACCCTGGTCAACTACTCTCCCAAGGGTTTTCCGATAGCGGTTACTGTAACCGACTCCACGGGCACCACGGTTGACTCGTTCTATTATTCGGGATCAGGAAGTGTCGAGAGAATAGTCAGGTTCCGTCCCCTCTCCGATACCCTGTCAACCCCGGTGGAGCGCCTCTACTTCTCACGCGACTCAGCCGGCCGGACCGGTGAAGCGCAGGTTTACGATATTGCCTCCGCTTCGGTGAAAAACGCGTACAGGTATTTTTACAGCAAGGCCGGTAAACTTGCATCGATTAACAGGATATTCTCAGCCGACACTTCAGCCACGGATTCCCTCTCGTGGCAATTCGATAAAAATGAAAGACTGATTCTTCGTTCAGAGGGGGACAGAAGGGTGGAATACAAATACGATCAGGCAGGAAATATCATCGAAATGAAGGAATTCGCGGGCAAAACCCCCGGAAACACCACAAAATACACTTACGACGCAAGCCGCCGTCTGGTTAAAGCCACCACCTCGGGGAAAGGCTATAATTCAGTTACCGAATACCTCTACACCAAGGACGGCATTCTGATCCTCATCAAAACCAAGTCTGAACGCGGTACCAAAGGCTCGGAAACCTGGCACACGGAGATAAGGGAAGTTACTTTTCACAAGTAAGACTTCGCTTTAACCGTTCCCCCTACTCATTCCACAACTCCCTGTCGAGCGTTCTGTATTGTATCGCCTCGGAGACATGCGCCGCGTTAATGTGAGCGTCGCCTTCGAGATCGGCTATTGTTCTTGAAACCTTGAGAATACGGTCGTAGGCACGTGCGGAGAGTCCGAGCCGGGTCATCGCGGTTTTCAGAAGTGAGGCACCGGCATCGTCGAGGTGGCAGTAGTGGCGCACCTCCTTGCTCCCCATGTCGGCATTGTTCCAGATATGTTTATGGTCTTTGAACCTTTCCCGCTGAACTTCACGGGCACGGATCACCCTGTCGCGGATCGCTTCTGAGGGTTCACCCCTGTGGGATGATGAAAGGTCTTTGTATTTAACGGCCGGCACTTCGATGTGGATATCGATCCTGTCGAGCAGCGGGCCCGATATTTTGCTCATATACTTCTGTATCTGATTTCCATTGCACCTGCAATCACGTGAGGGATCAGTGTAGTAGCCGCACGGACAGGGGTTCATCGCCGCGGCGAGCATGAAGTTGGCAGGGAAAGAAAGAGTCATTTTTGAGCGGCTCACGGTAACCACGGAATCTTCAAGCGGTTGACGCAACACTTCGATCACATTCTTTCTGAATTCGGGGAATTCATCAAGGAAAAGCACCCCGAAATGAGCAAACGACACTTCACCCGGCCGGGGGACTGATCCTCCGCCGACCATCGCTGCATCGGATACCGTGTGGTGCGGGCTCCTGAACGGCCTCTCGGTTATCAGCGCCGTACCCCGCGGAAGTATCCCCGCGATCGAGTATATCTTTGTGGTCTCAAGCGCTTCATCGAACGACAGCGGAGGCAAAATCGAAGGCAGCCTTTTGGCGAGCATGGTTTTACCGCTACCGGGAGGACCGATCATCAGGATGTTATGCCCACCCGCGGCCGCCACTTCGAGGGCCCGCTTTACATTCTCCTGACCACGGACATCCGCGAAATCGAGGTTGTATTTGTTAAGAAATCCGAAGAGCTCTGAAGTGTCGGTAACAACAGGTCTCTGATCGAGTTGACCGGTCAAAAACTTAAAAAGGCCGGCGAAATTCCTGAAACCGTAAACATCCACCCCTTCAACTATCGATGCCTCCTTAACCGATTCCTCAGGGAGGATGACACGTCTTATCCCTTTCTGTCTCGCAGCCACGGCGAGCGGCAGGGCCCCTTTAACGGGACGGAGTGAACCATCGAGTGAGAGTTCACCGAGAAAAATCGTGCTTTCAAGCTGTGATTGGGGTATGAGACCATCTGCGGAGAGAATGCCGACAGCTATCGGTAGGTCGAACGAGCTCCCCTCTTTTTTCATGTCTGCGGGGGCCATGTTAATTGTGATCTTCTTCCCCGGAAACTTAAGTCCGCAGTTCTTTATTGCTGCAGTTACCCGTTCGCGGCTCTCCTTCACCGCGTTGTCGGGCAAGCCGACGATAGTAAAAGCGAGCATTGCCTTCTCAAGGTGGGTTTCGATCTCCACCAGAAAAGCGTCTATACCAAATGTTGCCCCGGAGAGCACCTTTGAAAAATTGATCCTGTCTTCCATGTATCTGATATCCGGAATTGCCGG
>RHKR01000042.1 GCA_008363265.1 Chlorobiota bacterium | reverse complement strand
GTTGGTACAGAGGGCACGGGCGATCTCTGTTCGCCTTCTTTCGCCGCCGCTGAGCTGGTAACCGAGGCTCTTGCGGATGTGCGTAATACGGAAATCTTCGAGGAGTGACTCAAGTTTTTCCTTCCGCTCGGCGTTGGTGAGGGGAAGCATCTGAAGTATCGATTTAATGTTGTCCTCGACCGATAGTTTTCTGAAGATCGATGCCTCCTGAGGGAGATAACCGATCCCCAGACGGGCTCGTTTGTACATCGGAAGGGATGATATTTCGGAGTCGTCGAGGAAAACCTTTCCGCCGTCGGGTTTTATCATTCCCACCATCATGTAGAATGTGGTGGTCTTTCCCGCGCCGTTCGGACCGAGCAGACCGACGATCTCGCCCCGTGAGACGGAGATTGAGACCTTGTTGACCACAGTTCTCTTCTTGTAAACTTTTACCAGATTTTCACTACTCAGTTGTTCGGGCATAGAATGGATGCTCTGTCTCTCTGATCTTTATCAAAAATTTGTCAAAATATTCGCTTTTCGCGGGAGCGGCTCCGTAGTCGCGGTAAGTTGGGAGGAAATATTTCTTCTCGTTCCCCGTGACCAGGTTCTCGGGGTAATACTCACTTATCGGATCGCCGTAAAGCCGCACATCCTCAACCTTGTTGCTGTCGAATGTGATCACCGCGCTGTTCGAGCTCGAGCGGATCAGTCCGTTCGGCTCGCCGTCATCGTAAACATAATAGAAGCTGAGAACATTTCCGTAAATGTTCGTCTGCTTCAGGTTCCCCTTCTCGAAGTTCATCACCACATTGGTCCCAGAAACCTGATCGAACCTGAAGGGGCCGTTCTTCGAAATAATCAAACTGTTGTTGTTTATGAAGACCTTGTCGGCCTTCTTCTGTTTTATGTGAAGTGTAACCGTGTCCCCCGAGAGCTGCGAATTGTCGTACCAAAGAACGGGCGGACCGGCGTCTTCCTCTTTTTTGTATGTGTAGATCGTCTCGGGATCGCGGGTGTATTCGGTGTATGAGTTTCTTGAAGCGAATCCGCCGCGAAGAATGGTGACAGAGTCGTGAGCGATCAGTTTTGAAGTGTCGCCCGCCCCGATCGACTCAAGCAGCAGCGCCCTGACGAGGAGGGTGTCAGCCGCTCCGTCAACGGTATCGATCTGCATTATGAACGGCTCCCCTTCAACCCGTGTGTGCTTTATCGCGCGGAGATCGTTCACATGATCGCCGAGAATGAGGGTGTTCTCTTCAAAGTTCTTTATCTGAACATTCCCCCAGGCGTCGGTAACGCGGTTGGTCTGATCGTAGATCACGCTGTCGCAAAGGACGACATTGGTCGAGTCAACTATTTTCACATTACGGTATGCGTTGGTCACCCTGGTAACGCGGAAATGGACAAGGCTGTCGGCATCGAGTGAGCTCGACTCATCCCACAGCTTCACCCCGCCGAAAGCGTAAGCAACCTGAGAATTTCTGTAATAGATAAGTTCACTTGAGGTCATCGTGCCTGTAGCGTCGTAAAGTCTTACATTCTTGACGAACCGCGCCCTGGTTGAATCGAAGAGGTAGTCGCCCGACTCCGCCTTCAGGAAAACTTTTTTATCGTCGAGTTCAACTGGGGTTGATGCCCAGGCCTTTTTCTGGTTGCCGTTGTAGAAACCGCGGTCGGTTTTAATGGTCAGGGTATCCTGAGTGATCACAACACTTCCGATGAGTTCCGCTTCATTTCTGTCAACGAAATGAACGGCTGAGTCGCAGGTGATCCGCACATTCAGGTGGGTTATCACCACATCGCCGCCGAAGCCGCGGATCTTCTGGGTGTCATCCTCCTTGCCCGTCATCCTCTCGCCCGTGATCACGATCTTTGAACCGCCTTGGGCAAGAAGTGCCGGAATCAGCAGAACGGCGAAAAGCAGTGCCTTCAGAATTCTACTCATTCTTCAGCCCGCTTCCGTCGGTGATCAGGGTGACCTTGAACACGGTGTAGTTGCGGAGCGACTGATCCGACTCAAAGCCGTACCCTTCGATCTCTTCCGTGGGGGTTTTGATCCTCACGAACTCATCGGTCCAGATCTTTTGGTCACTGTTGCGCCACATCAGTTTTTCGGTTGTCAGCACCATTCCGCTGTCGCTTTTTACCACAACATTTTTGTAGATGTGGATATCCTTCGTGACATCGTCTACCTTTCCGTGCTCGCCCGTCAAAACGGCCTCGATGCTCCCCTTTTCGTTGTAGAAATCCACTTTCATTTTGTTTTCAAGGAGCGTGTAGTTGCGGGAGTAAAAAACCTTGATAACGCCGGCCTGAAGTATCGCCATCACCTTCCCCGAATCGGTAAAACTGACGGTCGAGTTAAAGCTCTGCTGATCGGGCAGTTCACCCTTCAACCCCTTCTGCGCGGGACTAACCTTCTCCTGGTCCCCGCATCCGGCAACCAGAAAAACAACCAAAATAAAAATTAAAAAATTTAAATATCTGCTCAATGCTTTATAAATCTCTTTTCTTAGCCTCTGGATCACTAATCACTGATCACTAATCACTGATCACTGATCACTAATCACTGATCACTATCACCTGATTCGTAGCCCCAAATTCACCAAATCATGAAGATGCACTATTCCCACCGGTTTCTCATCCCCGTCTATCACTGGAAGGCATGTGATCTTGTGGCTCTCCATCTTTTGCAGCGCGTATGACGCGAGCTGCTCGGGCTTTATCCGTTTCGGGTTGCTTGTCATCATTTCACGGGCAGTGAGAACCGCCAGATCGGTGGTTTTTTCGAGCAGCCTCCGGAGGTCACCGTCGGTTATCACGCCGAGGAGTTTTCCGGCATCGTCAACCACACAGGTGACGCCGAGGCGTTTTGAGGTTATCTCGAGGATCGAATCTTTGAAGGAGGTTGATTCGTGCACAACGGGGATGGAATCGCCGGTGTACATTATTTCCGATATCTTCAGCGACAGCCTCTTGCCGAGGGATCCACCCGGATGAAGCATCGCGAAATCCTGCTCAGTGAATCCGCGGAGCTTGAGGAGCGCGACCGAAAGGGCATCACCCATCGCGAGCGTGGCGGTGGTTGAGGCGGTTGGAGCGAGGTCGTACGGACAGGCTTCCTCGCCTACTTCGACATCGAGAACTACATCCATCTGCCGTGCCATCTTCGATCTGGAATCTCCCAGCATGCCAATAAGGGTTACATCCAGGCGCTTGAGCATCGGGATGAGCATCATAAGTTCTTCCGTGGCGCCCGATTTCGAGAGAAGGATGACCACATCCTCCCTTCTTACCATGCCGAGATCGCCGTGAAGCGCGTCGGTCGGATGAAGGTAAATGGCCGGTGTGCCGGTGGAGTTCATCGTGGCGACGATCTTCCGGGCAATTAGGCCCGATTTGCCGACGCCTGTAAGCACCACTCTTCCCTCGGAGCGGAGGATCAGGTCAACCGCGCGGGCAAAGCCTTCATTTATCTTTCCGAGGAGGCCGCTGACGGATTCCGACTCGATCCTGATAACCTCGCGGCCCGAGGCGATTATCTGATCGACCGTGTATTCAATGCTGTTCCGGCCGTTGTTCATGCCAATCCCCTCGCGGCTTCTTCGAGCCTCTTTATGCCAGTGAGGAACCCTTCAAGCTGATCAAGCGGGAACTGACTCGCGGCATCGCTCTTCGCGTTCTTCGGATCGGGGTGCACTTCAAGGAAGAGAGCGTCGATACCGACGGCAACTGCAGCCCTCGCGAGCGGCTTGATGAACTCGGGCTGACCGCCGCTTTCATTCCCTTTCGAGGGGAGCTGTACCGAGTGGGTGGCATCCATAACAACGGGATAGCCGGTTTTCTTCATGATAACCAGGGAACGCATATCGACCACCAGATTGTGGTAACCGAATGTGGTTCCGCGCTCGGTGAGCATGATCCGCTTGTTCCCCGTCGAGGCGACCTTTGCGGCCGCGTGTTCCATATCCTCGGGAGCAAGGAACTGGCCTTTTTTAATGTTCACTACCTTCCCCGTTTCTCCTGCAGCCAGAAGGAGATCGGTCTGACGGCAGAGAAATGCCGGGATCTGGAGGAGATCGACCGACTCAGCCGCCATTTCAGCATCTTCGGGAGAGTGTATGTCTGTGATCACGGAGAGGCCGAGGGTGTTTCTGACGCTCGAAAGAATCTTCAGCGCCTTTTCGTCACCGGGTCCCGTAAATGAGCCGACGCTGGTGCGGTTGGCCTTTTTGAAACTTGATTTGAAGATGTAGGGGATGCCGAGCCTGTTGGTGATCTCCTTTATCTTTGTCGCCGTTGCGAAGATCATGTCGGAGTTTTCAACGACACATGGCCCCGCGATAAGCACGAGGGGGTTGCCGCCACCGATCTTAATTCCGTTTACTTCTACCATTATTCCTCATCGAAAAGAGAGACCTGGTCTCTCCTGAATGGTTTTTTAAAATGTCTGTATGCAAATTCCGTTGCCACCCTCCCTCGGGGTGTTCTCTGTAAAAATCCACGCTGGATCAGAAAAGGTTCATAAACCTCCTCGATCGTGTCTTTTTCCTCTCCCACCGCAACGGCGATGGTGGTGAGACCGACCGGTCCCCCGCCGTATTTTTCGATTATCGAAAGGATGATCTCCTTGTCCATCTCATCAAGCCCGAACTTATCGACATCAAGCGCCTGAAGTGCTGTCTGCGCCACTTCCATGTCGATTCCTGACCTGTCCATGTGGTCGGCGAAGTCACGGGTTCTCTTCAACAGGCGGTTGGCGATCCTCGGCGTTCCGCGCGATCTTCCCGCTATCTCGAGTGCTGCCTTCGGATCGATCTTCACCCCAAGTATCGAGGCGGAGCGTTCGATGATCCCCTTCAGGGTGTCATCGTCGTAATAGTCGAGCCGGAAATTGATGCCGAACCGGTCACGGAGAGGTGAGGTCAGCATCCCCGCACGGGTGGTTGCACCCACGAGTGTGAACTTCGGGAGACTTATCTGAACGGTTCTTGCTGCGGGTCCGCTCTCGATCATGATATCGATCCGGAAATCCTCCATTGCCGAGTAGAGGTACTCCTCGACCACGGGTGAAAGACGGTGGATCTCGTCGATGAAAAGAACACTCCTCTCCTCAAGCCCCGTAAGGATTCCCGCGAGGTCGCCCGGCTTCTCAAGCACGGGACCTGAAGTGAGCTTTATCGGCACCTTCAGTTCGTTCGCTATGATGTTCGAAAGGGTGGTCTTTCCGAGTCCGGGAGGGCCCGTCAGCAGGGTGTGGTCGAGCGACTCTCCCCTCTTGTTCGCGGCACCGATGAAGACCTTAAGGTTGTCAACGATCTTACGCTGTCCCTGAAATCCGGAGAATGAGGAGGGCCGGAGATTCCGCTCCAGTTCCTTTTCTTCACCGGTCAGATTTGGATCCAAAGTTTTGTTCAAGCCTATCCGCCCCTCATCATCGAGAAATTCTTGAAATGGAGTTTGTTGTAGATTATTACGAAAAGAACCATGAAGGCGGTCATTCCCGCGGCCATTACGACCGATTCCACAGGACCGTAGATCTTCAGAAAATATTCACGCAATGGTGTCCGCTCGATCAAAATGATATTAACCACATAAAGCAGAAGGGTGTTCCGCGCCAGCAGGATGAATATCTTTGGGTTCTCTTTCAGTATGATCGCGGTGTGGATAACAGCGATCAGACCCAGGATGATAAGACCGGTCTTCCTGAAAACTTTTATCACCACTTTATCGGCGATCCTGTCATATGTCCCGATTGCGCTGATTATCAACTCACCTGCAAAAGAGAGGGCAATCAGCAGCACTCCGGACAACAGGAGCATTCTTGCGTTATTCACTGACTCAAACGCTTCTGGATGGTTGTAGATATAGCATCCCGCGCAGTTACCGGCGAGAAAATAAAAACCGAAATGGAACAACGGATACTTTGAGCCGCCCACCTGGGTGAACCACGCTTGAAGTGCCGGCGGTAGCTTTTCCGCGATGCCGGAATATTCGAAAATGAGTCCGCTCGCCAGAAGAATCACAGCCGCGAGCGAGAAAAGCTGGTAATTCTTGATTCGTGACCTGTCAGAAATGTACATCAACAGAACCATGAGAAGCATGCATATCCCGAGTATCTGCAGGATATCCACCACAACGAAAGAGTCCCATACGGCAGTCACCGATTCACCACCGATTGAAAGCCATCTGTACCATGGAAGTTGCAGCGTGTAACCGATAGCCAGCAGGGTGATACCCCTCTTCAGTCCCCTGGTCACCATTTCATTTTCTCTGAACGGTAGGTTCTGGGTTTTATACAGGTACATGAAAAGTGTGCCCGAAGTGAAGATGAAGAACGGGATCGTCACCGAATTCAGGTAAACCCAGGCCTGAAGTAGTGTAGTTCCCCCTTTTCTGAACTCATCGCCGAGCGTGTGCTCGATGTTCACGGTAAAGAGGAGAAGCAGGATCGCGGCCGCTCTCAGCAGGTCAAGAAAAATTACACGGTTCTTGTTGAGGCTCTCAGACATTTTTACTCTTTGATCAATGCGATCATTTCAATTTCAACGGGGGAATCGAGCGGCAGACCACTGACCCCGACGGCACTTCTGGCATGCTTGCCATTCTCACCGAAGATCTCAACAAGCAACTCTGAAGCTCCATTGGCTATCTTCGGCTGATTGCCATACCCCTCAATACAGTTAACAAAAACCGTGATCTTCACTATCTTTTCGATCCTGTCGAGGCTGCCAAGCATATCGTTTACAGTCGCGAGCAGGTCAATTATGCACCATTTCGCGGCATCCATACCGGCTTCTTCCGACACTTCCGCCCCTATCTTCCCTTTATGGATCAGTTCGCCGTCTTTCCTCGCCAGGTGTCCCGAAGTGTAGAGCATGTTTCCGATGATGTGCCCGGGGATGTATGCGGCAAGTGGTTTTGATGGCTTGGGAAGGGTTATACCGAGTTCAGCCAGTTTTTCGTTAATCATTTTAATTCTCTAATTTTGAAGGATATTTTCTTAATTGTTCTTAATGTACACTATTCCGGAAATCAAGTATGACAGAGTTTAAATTTAAGGAATTTATTGATATAATGAGGCGGTTGCGGAAGGAATGCCCCTGGGATCGCGAGCAGACCAACGACTCAATAAAGATGGCTACCATCGAGGAAGCCTACGAGACGCTCGACGCGATCAACAGCAAAAATTTCGCTCACCTCAAGGAGGAACTGGGCGATCTTCTGCTGCATGTTGCCTTCCATTCTGTCATAGCTGAAGAGGATGGCCATTTCACTCTGGATGATGTAATTCAGGGTATTTCCGAAAAGCTCATTCGCCGCCACCCCCATGTTTTCGGTGACACCGAAGTGGCGGATACAGGCGAAGTGATGAAAAACTGGGAAGCGATAAAGCTCGCCGAAGGGAAGAAATCGGTGCTGTCAGGGATCCCCGTCGCGATGCCCGCGCTGCACCGTGCTGCAAGAATGCAGGAGAAAGCCGCGAAAACGGGCTTCGAGTGGCAATCAATGGAAGATGTAAAAAACAAAATGGTTGAAGAACGCGCCGAACTTGAAGAAGCAGAAGCCTCCGGCGACCTCACCCGCCTCGAAGAGGAATTCGGTGACTACCTCTTCGCCCTCACCAACTATGCACGCTTCAAAAAGATCAACCCCGAGAACGCCCTCAACCTCGCCAACAAAAAATTCGAAAAGCGCTTCTCCTTCATAGAATCAGAACTCGCCAAAACAAACCGCACCCCGACAGAGGCCTCACTAAACGAAATGCTGGTTTTGTGGGAGCGTGCTAAAGGAGTGGTTAGTGGTTAGAGGTTAGTGGTTAATCTTACTGTGCCGAATGTTAGCTGCAAAAACTGAAGTGAGATATCAGTGGATTAGAGGTCGAAAAATCTGCACAAAGTCCCATAGAAATCATTAACCTCTAACCACTTACCTCTAACCACTAAATCTCTCTCCCCCCAAGTTTATCCACAATAAACCTCACATAGGGGTCTGTTTCGGGTTTTTCGGGTTCGGGGAGTGGGGTTTTCTTTGAAAGGGAGGCGAAGAACTTCTTCTCGCCGGCGAGGTGATTGTGGTGCTGAAGGGGTGTTTCGGGTTCGTAAGGGGGTGCCTCATCCAATGGGGAATGTTCGAACTCCATCGATATTTCGGGTTCTTCCATGGGGATGAACTCTTCTTCCACCGTGGGTGGGAGGTATTCCGGTTCGGGTTCTGTCACGGGTTCCGGCTGAGGTAGTGCGGCGGTCACCGGTTCAGCAGGTTCCGGGGGAGCCTCTACGTTTGGTTCAGACTTTTTTTTTTCGTCTTCCGAAGGGGGAGGTGTTGCCTGAACCACAGTTCTTTCGATCTTTATCGTCTCACCGGCATTCGTATTGCCGAGTATGTTGATCAGATTCGATATCGTCTCCGACGTCTCAAAGCCTGTTAACTGACTGAGTGCCAGCTCACTCCGGAGCTTGTGGTTCTGAGAGAATCTCAGTTCCGATAGCAAGCGGCTCAGATAGTTCATTATTCTGAGAAGGTCGCCTTCCGAGAAACTTTTCGCGAGCTGTTTGTACTGCTCGAAATAAACAGCGGCACTTTCGAGGAGTGATGTGTCCTTTGTCGCGGCCACGGAGAGGATGTTCCTGAAATGCTCAAGGAGGCCATTGAAGAAGTCGATAAAGCTCCAGCCGTTCTTGTAAACGCGGTCACAGACCATGAACGGCATCCTGAAGTCCTTGTTCAGAAGTCCGTCGGTCACTTCAAAGTAGATATCCTCATCAATAAAATTAAAAACTTTAATAACGGATGAGTACTCGATCTTGTCACCGGAAAAAGCAGTTGCCTGATCGAAGAAACTCTCCGCGTCGCGCATACCGCCGTCGGCTTTTTTGGCGATCAGCGTAAGCGTTTTATCATCAATAGTAATGTTCTCTTTTTCGGCGATCTCGCGGAGGCCGGCTTTAATTATATCTAGCGGTATCCTGCGGAAATCGTAGCGCTGACACCTCGATATGATGGTTATCGGTACTTTGTGAACATCGGTCGTCGCGAAAATAAAAATGGTGTGCTCTGGTGGTTCCTCGAGGGTTTTCAGGAAGGCGTTGAACGACTCCTTGGTGAGCATGTGAACCTCGTCGATGATGTACACTTTGTACTTCATGTCAACGGGTGAGTAGCGCACCGACTCGGTCAGCGACCGCACTTCATCAATTCCGCGGTTCGAAGCGGCATCTATCTCGATAAAATCGATCGACTGCCCGGCAGTGATCGCTTTGCAGTTAACGCACTGGTTGCACGGTTCAGCATCCTGCGGATCGAGACAATTGATCGACTTGGCAATAATGCGTGCCGTCGTGGTCTTCCCCACCCCTCTCGGACCCGTAAGAAGGTACGCGTGGGCAATCCTGTCGCGAATTATCGCGTTCTTCAGGGTGACGGTAACATGCTCCTGTCCGAGCACTGTCTCAAAACTTTGCGGTCTGTATTTTCTTGCTGAAACCTGAAAACTCATTTTACCTTCTATAATTCAGGAATTGATGTTACTTTCAAAAGGATGGCTGCGAGTTGCTCCAAATATTCTTTATCGGTACCGTCGAACGCGGCGAATTCGTAACTGTCGAGATCGAGCACCCCGGTAAGCTTCCCATTTTTTATTAATGGGACTACAATTTCGGAATTGCTGCCGGAATCACAAGCGATGTGTCCCGGAAATTCGTGAACATTCTCCACTATTTCTGTCTCACCGGTAACCGCGACCTTTCCGCAGACACCTTTACCGGGAGCAATAACGGTACACGCAATCTTTCCCTGAAAGGGGCCGAGGACAAGTCTGTCACCCGACATAAAGTAGAAACCCACCCAGCTGATCACAAGAAACGCCTCCTTCAATACCGCGGTGAAGTTCGAGAGATTCGCCAGCCAGTGGTCTTCCGCCAGAAAGAGGTGTTCCGCCTGCTGTAAGAGCAATTCGTACCTTTCTGCCTTCCCCGCTTCGGGGGAAAACTTAAGTTCCGCGCTCATTTCAGTTCAGGTCCTGCAGTGGTGTTCTCCGTTTTTTCCTGGGCTCAGCCGGTTCTTCATCGGCTTTGGCTTTTCTGAGAGCGACAGCTTCCTTCCAACCGGGGAATACCCAGTCGAGGGCTTCTTCAACCGTTTCAACAGGGACGATAGTAAGGTCTTTGGTAATGGTATCCCTGATCTCTGCAACATCGGCTGTGTTGTCGTTAGGAATCAGTACCGTTTTGTAACCGTTCCTTCTGGCCGCGAGGAGTTTCTCGTTCAGTCCACCGATCGGCAGCACTTCACCCCTGAGGGTTATCTCGCCTGTCATCGCGACAGAGTCACTTGCGGGCAGCTCAAGGAATGCCGAGAGCATCGCCATGATCATGGTGATACCGGCCGATGGACCGTCTTTCGGGATGGCACCTTCGGGGAGATGGATGTGGATCTCCTTGTTCAGCATAAAATCGGGTTTAAGCGCGAATTTATGGGCATTGGAACGGATGTAACTAAGACCCGCCTGGGCTGATTCCTTCATCACATTGCCGAGCTGACCGGTGAGGGTGAGCTTCTCCTTGCCGTGCATAACGGTGACATCAACCTTATCCATGCCAAACCGGTAACACTCCCGATGCGGGCGCCTTTTTCGTAAATGTGCTTTTTATACCTTGGCGCGCCGAGGTATTTTTCGACAAGCTGCGGGGTGACCACAACCTGTTTTTTCGATCCTTTTTCCTTCGCCTGGATCCGGCTGACCACGTCCTTTGCGACTTTCCGAAGCACAGCGGTTATCTCGCGTTCCATGCTTCTTACCCCCGACTCCCGGGTATAGTTGCCGATTATCTCGAGAATGGCCTCATCTTCAAACTTCACTCTCGATTTGCTGAGTCCGTGGAGTTTAACCTGTTTAGGGATGATATGCCGCTTGGCTATTTCAATCTTATCCACTTCAAGGTAGCTTGAAAGTTCGATTATCTCCATCCTGTCCTGCAGCGGCAGCGGGATGTTGTACCTTACGTTCGCGGTGGTAATGAAAAGCACCTGCGAGAGGTCGTAGTCAACTTCGAGGTAGTGATCGTTGAAAGAGAAGTTCTGCTCTGGGTCAAGCACTTCCAGCATCGCTGATGAGGGATCACCTCGAAAATCGGAACTGAGTTTATCAATTTCATCAAGGAGGATCACGGGGTTGATGGTACCCGCCCGCTTCATGGCCTGAACGATCTTTCCGGGCATTGAACCGATGTAGGTTTTTCTGTGGCCTCTTATCTCCGCCTCATCTCGCACTCCGCCAAGACTTATCCTCACGAACTGACGGCCAAGTGCTCTCGCGATCGAACGGCCGAGCGAGGTTTTACCCACTCCCGGAGGGCCAACCAAACATAATATCTGCCCACGCATGTTCTTTACAAGATTAAGCACGGCAATATGCTCGATGATCCTCTCCTTTGGCTTCTCAAGGCCGAAGTGGTCTTCATCGAGTATCTTCTGAACATGTGAAATGTCAAGTTTGTCCTTGGTCTGTTTCTTCCAGGGAACGGCAATGAGCCAGTCGAGATAGTTTCTGATAACTGTATATTCGGGCGACATCGGCGGAATTTTTGAAAGCTTGTTGTACTCCTCTATCGCTTTGTCTTCAACTGCTTCGGGCATGCCGGCAGACTCGATCTCCTCAAGAAGTTTTGCCTCTTCAGAAAGGGCGTCATCTTCACCGAGTTCTTCCTGAAGTATCTTGATCTGTTCCTGGATTATAAATTTCCTCTGAGTGCGGGCAATGTTCTCCTGAACTTTGTGGTCGATCTCTTTCTCAACTTTGAGTATCTCGATCTCACCGCGGAGGAGTTTGATCAGTTCGTAATACTGATCTTTAAGCCTCGACTTCCGCATTATCTTCATCTTCCCTTCGATCGCCTGATTGATGTTGGCAGCAGCGAAGTAGAGTTTTCTGTCGGGCTCTGAAATATTTTCGAACGAGACGAGCGTCTCGGCATTGATGTTCTTGTTCAGTGAAGCATATTCTTTAAATGCTATCTCAGCCTGACGGATGAGGGCTGTTATCTCGGCATCGTTCGATGACTGCACTTCCCTGAGCTGGATCTGTGCTTCAAAGTACTCGGTTTCTCCCGTAAAATTCTTAATTTTACCCATTACGAGTCCGTCCACCACGATCTTTAACAAACCGTTGGGGAGCTTCATCGTTTGGACTATTTTCGCGATCGTACCTTCTCGGTACAGTTCATCCG
This sequence comes from Chlorobiota bacterium, assembly GCA_008363265.1. GTDB lineage: Bacteria > Bacteroidota > Ignavibacteria > Ignavibacteriales > Ignavibacteriaceae > UTCHB3. The sequence goes on along the minus strand of RHKR01000042.1, from coordinate 3,167 downwards.
GCCCCGGTTCATCGATGTTCGAATTTTTCTGGGCCGAGAGGAAGATCAGCCTGTGGTTGTTCAGGGAAAAATTGGCGGCGTTTATCGAGAGGTCGCGTCCCACAAGCACGGGGGATATCATATACGGAAATATCACCAAGTCCCTTAACGGAAGCACGGGAATTATTTCGGGAATTTCAACGGTCAGATTCTGATCTTCCGCTTCATTGTGCATTTTGGTCATTCGTATCTTAATTTTTTAGATGTAACCTGTAAAAATACCATATCACATCCGGTTATTCAAGTCACTCTTTTTGGCGTGTTAATTTATTCTTTTTTTGTATAATTACGTTGGATTTTTAATGACTCTATTTAATACACTATTCATCAATAAAATCTCATTTTGAGACGTATTTTATAAAATATCCTCTCAAAATTCAGCTTTTTTAGCGGCACGATTATTGCATGAAATTAATATACGTTTTAAATAATAAACAATCGAATGGACTCCATATGAGACATTTATTCAAATTAACCTTATTGTTCATGATCCTGTTCTGGGTTGCTCCAAATGCCCAGACAAGCACAAAGGTGGGAGACTACTTTATCTCACTAAACGGTCTGAACTACGATTATACCAACAACAGAACAACATTTACATATGTTGTCAGGGGCGATGGTAACGGTAAAGACCTTTCACATTGGGTTGTTGCCCTTTGCAATAATCACTCGGGACCTTCTGGAACACCTTCTCCTACTTCAGTGGGAGTCGACCCCACACTTAACTTTTACGGGTTTAAATGGGATGTGTCGGTAAAGATCAGTCAATCCAAAACCTTCACACTCACTATTCCCGGTATATGGGATACCATTGGTGTTCAGGTTGGCGTTAAAGCCGGACAGAATCTTTCGTACGGCACGGTTGCGGGTCCTGCCTGTTCAACCTACAGCCCTAAAGCCTCCATCGGCGACAAGGTTTGGTTCGATACCGATGAAGACGGTGTTCAGGACTCAGGTGAGAACGGGGTTCAGGGCGTCACGGTTAAACTCTATGCCTGCGACAACACATTCGTAAGTTCAACCGTAACGGACGCAAACGGTAACTATAGTTTCACAAACCTGACACCCGGCGACTACTACGTTAAGTTCGAACCCGCCTCAACTTATTCATTCACACGACAGAATGAATCCGAGGATGATACCCGCGATTCGGATCCCAACGCCTCAACAGGTAAGACAGGTTGCACCACCCTCTCCCCCGGTGAAAATGACACCAAGTGGGATGCCGGTCTGATCAACACCCCTGTACCCGAGGGTGAACTCGGTGACAAGGTATGGCTCGATACCGATTTTGACGGTATTCAGGATGTGGGTGAAGCCGGCGTTTCCGGAGTGACTGTAAAACTCTACGACTGCAACAACAGCTTCATCTCAACTACTACAACCGATGCACAGGGCAACTATTTCTTTAGAAACCTGGCACCCGGTTCTTACTACATCGAATTTACACTCCCCAATGGTTATGTTTTCACTCAGAAAGATGCCGGCCCGGACGATGCTGCTGATTCCGATGCTGATGTAACCACTGGTAAAACAGCATGCGTCAATGTTGATGACGATGCCAACAAGATCAATTATAAAGTTGATGCCGGTATTTACGATCCTCTTACCATGAAAGCCTCGATCGGCAACTATTTCTGGAATGATCTGAACGCTAACGGTATTCAGGATCAGAATGAGTCGGGTATCTCCGGCGCGACCGTGAAATTGCTCGACTGCAATCTTACGCAGGTGGCTACTACAACCACAGACGCCAACGGACTCTATTCATTCACAAATCTGACTCCCGGCGACTATATAGTTGAGTTCGTTCTTCCTGCCAACTACACCTTTGCGCCCTACAATCAGGGTGCAGACGATGGCAAGGATTCAGACGTCGACCCCAACACCGGCCGCACGATCTGCGTGAACCTCTCACCCGGTGAGAACGATATGACATGGGACGCAGGCGCGTTTGTACCTGTAACCTGTGCCACTGACTTCAATGGAACACTTGGTCCCGACTCTTCGGTCTGCGAATACGATGCGAAATGGATCACCATCGGCGGAAGCGTTGATCTGATGCCTAATGGCACGAGAGCACAGCTTCAACTGAACTGGAAGGTGCTTAAACCCACGACAGTTACCAATTGCCCTCCTGGATTCGATCCCTGCACAGGTGACCACATCACCACAAAATATATTTATGGTGATACAACTTTCACAATGCAGGCCTGGTGGCCGGGTATTACACCTGCCAGTACAGATGTGCAGATTCAGTACACGATGACCATCCTCGACTGCGACGGCAACGTGATCGGAAATCCCGTTACCAGGAAACTGTTCTGGAATCCTGATGTTTGTCCTCCACCCAACGAACCGGAAGCCGACCTCAGCATCATCAAAACTGTTTCCAACCCTGCCCCGCAGAACGGCGAGCAGATACAGTATACGATCGTTCTCAACAACGCCGGTCCTGGTGCAGCAGAGAATATCAGGATAAGTGATGTGCTTCCCGCCGGTGTTGTATATGTAAGCTCGGCCCCGACTGTCGGTTCGTTCGATACAGATACCGACCTCTGGACTGTCCCTGTTCTCGCCGCAAACGCGAGCGCAACCCTTGTGATTACCGCAAGAGTTGATGTCGCGCTTATGAACTCAGTTTCATTCGACCTCGGTCCAGCGAAAGATTTCGGTCTTTTCGTTCTCAACAACTACACAGCTCCATCTTCAGATACTGAAGGTAAAGTGGCGGTGGGTAACGATTGCGACATCGCGAACTACAGCGTTGGCGACAAGCTTCCTAACTCGAATGGTACAGAAGATGTGCTGGTTGTAGGACACAATCTGTACTTCCGCTCCGGTCGTGTCTTCCACGGCAACGTTGTTTACGGCAACTATGCTCAGGTTACACCTTTTATCGCTTCGATCGAAGAGGGCACACTGAGAAAAGATACCGTGATCGATTTTGGTGCAGCTTCAGCATATCTCCTCGCGCTCAACAGCCAACTCGCGCAGTATGGCGTTAATGGTGCTTCAGGCATGCAGTTCGGTAAGCTTTCGCTGATCGGGTCCGATCCGACCCTCAACGTCTTTAAGATCTGGTGCGATACCCTCACAATGGCAAACGATCTCGAGATCAGCGTCCC
>RHKR01000562.1 GCA_008363265.1 Chlorobiota bacterium | reverse complement strand
AGCTCTACCTTTACAACACGGCCGGGAGGCTTCAGATTCTCGATCACGTTACGAACTTTGAGATGATCTCTCACGACCTAATGCAAACATACGGATCAAAATATTTCCCGGAGAGCGGCTCAGCCAATCTGACCGGTGTGCGGAACATCTTTGGCGAAGTGATAATCCCTGAAGCGTTCCAGGATCTGAGCTATTACAGCGGCAGATTCAGGGTCCGTGTGAAAGGGCGTGACATGTATCTTCGCCCCAGCGGTGTTTTTGTAGATGATAAAAAGGAAAATTGAAAGGAAATAATATGGAAAACAACATTTTAACCCCCTATTCTTTCTCAGGGAAGTGGGGCTTCAGGGGCCACAACAACGAGATAATAATTGAAGCTGCGTACGACACAGTTACTCCCTTCAACGGGGGGTTTTCGGTCGCCGTAAAGGAAGGAAAATATTGCCTTCTGAACACTATGGGCAAACAGGTTTTGGAACCCGTATATGATGACATAACAACACGGGAAGACCTTGGGGGATACGCGTTCAAAAAAGAGGGGAAGTGGGGCTTTATTTCCCTTCGAGGGGAAAAGACCAAACCGCGCTTCGAAGAGATTGGAATACTCGCGGAAGGGTTGATACCTGTATGTGAGAACGGTAAATGGGGCTTCGTTAACTCGAGGTTTGAGACTGTGATCCCGTTTGGCTATACTTCCGCGAAGGGATTCAGAAACGGCGTTGCCCTCGTCATGGATGATGACGGGAACCGGTTCATGATCGATCACGCAAACCGCGTGGTAAGTGACGGATCGTATAAATATATTACAACGGAAGATCACAGGCGCTACGACAGAAAGCACCTGAACGAGTTGTTTACCTATCACCACTCGCTTCCGAACGGTCTGAAAGTGTTCAGAACCCAGCACCATGAGACCCTTGAGGCCGCTTTTGACCCAAAGATCGAGCGGTTCGTGCTCGATAAACTCTATCACTCGGTCAGACATGCCGGTGGGGATTTCATTAAGGCGGGGATAAAAACCGGTCCGGATGGCGGGATCAAATGGGGGGTATTCGACCTCAATGGCGACCAGATACTCCCCGTGGTTTTTGATGATGCGGCGTGGATCGGCGGAAGCTGCTTCGCCTTCAAGAACGGGAGCAAATGGGGCGTCGTCACCCGCGGTCTTGAAGTGGTGCTGGAACCTGTTTCGGGGGTAATGCCTAATGCAAGCCACGGACTGTTGAAAAGCGACAAGATATCCAACCTTTTGGTTTGGCGGGGGAAGACGGATTCAGAGCTGGGCAACTGGATAGCGGGAAGGCTGATCGACTTCGGGTTCAAGCCCGCGAAAGCAGGAGACTGTCACGCTTTTTATGACCCATCAGGTACGATAAATTACTACTCGTATGAGATATTTGATGAAAACAGGGTGAACCATAAAGAGAATGCCGGATTGAGCGATGGGCTCAGGCAGGAGTCGGTCGACTATCTAGCGAGACGGTCAAAAAAGATAGAGATGACTCTCGTGAACGACACGACCGACAGTTTTGAACTCTTCAATAACGCAGAAGGGGGAGAGGAATTCGATCTGGAATTCCTGATCGACTCCCTGTCGATGAACTATGAGGATGCGCCGGCCGACATTTCCGCACTTCTGAACGAACCCTCCTCATGGATGCTTTCGCAGGCAATCGTTAGGATGGAATTGGAGCCGGAACGGCCCGCTTTTGAAAACCTCGAAGATGACTATGCTTTCTTCGGACTCAGCCTGGGCGATGGCGATGATTTCGATGGTGACGAATGGTTGGAACTCGACGAAGACGGCAACCCCATCGAAGAAGAGGATGAAGAGGATTACTGTGATGATCAGGAGTCTGAAGATGAGGATAAACCGGACGATGATGATCAGGATGACGGCGATGAAGAGGAGGATGAAGAGGAGGA
>RHKR01000041.1 GCA_008363265.1 Chlorobiota bacterium | reverse complement strand
CGGCTGGCCAACCAGTGATTCAGCTATCGTGATCAGACTTTTTGACGATGGAACCAACGGTGACCTCGTAGCCGGCGACAAGATATTCTCGAAGAACATCCTGTTCCCAGCCTACACTTCACTCGGTCTCGAGTACAAATATGGTCTTAACTTCGGTCTTGCTACAAACCAGGGTTCGAACGATAACGAAGCCGGTGTTGGAAGCAACCACACACTTAACTGGCAGATCAACTATGTAAGCGCTACCGCTGTTGATACATTCGGTAGAATTACAGCCGCTAACCTAATCAACGTTGTAACCGGTATCAAGGAAATTGACAACAATATTCCTGCCAATTACAATGTGAGCCAGAACTATCCTAACCCGTTCAACCCTTCAACCTCGATCCGTTTCAGCATCCCTGAAGCCGGAAACGTTAGAATGGTTGTTTACAACGCAGTAGGTCAGGAAGTTGCTGTTCTCGTTGATGAGCAGAAAGCTGCCGGCAACTACGAAGTCAGCTTTGACGCTGCGAAATTACCTTCAGGTATCTACCTCTACACTATCCAGTCAGGTAATTTCACCCAGACCCGCAAGATGATGCTTCTGAAGTAATACGCTTCTGAAAAGAATTCCGATCCGGACTGCTGAAAAGTGGTCCGGATTTTTTATTTTTTGCCCGTAATTTTTAATTTTATCGTAAGAGAAAAATGCGTCAGTATACTTCACATCCCGGCTATTCGATGTATATGTCGGATGATAAAAATCTTCAGTCACTTTTAAAGCAGACAATTCAGGAAAAAGAGATAACTCACGTTCTTGAAACAGGGACGTTTCAGGGAAAAGGTTCCACAAGAATGGTGGCAGAGGCATTCCTTGGGTACAGGGATCCGGAAAAGTTTGTTACCATCGAGGCCAACTATTTAAGCTGGATAAAAGCAGTTGAAAATCTCAAACCCTATCCTTTCGTAACCCCGGTTTGGGGTCTTTCACTGAACCGCGCCGAGGCGATAAAATTCGTTGAGGATGACGAGATGTTGAAGAACGCCGACAAATATCCCGATGTATATTGCGATGGAGGAGAAAATCCCCATCAGTTTTACATCAAGGAGATCAAGGGTGAGCTTGGCAATTCAAGGTTCAAGATACTGAACAAGGTGTATGAGCGGAAGGTAAAAAAGGAGATGAAGGCGCACCACAAAGGTGATGATCTGCTCGTGAAGTATCTCAAGGAGATGAAGGGGAAGAGACTTCTGGTTCTTCTCGACTCGGCCGGTGGTGTCGGTTATCTCGAATTCAAAAAGACGATCGAGACACTAAAAGACCAAAGTTATCTCCTTATCCTCGATGATATTCACCACGTGAAACACTACCGCAGCTATCACGATGTAAAGAATTCGCCCGATTTTACCATAGTCGGTGAAAACTACACAGGCGGCTGGGTTTTTGCCGAAAAGAAGTAAACCTACCTTACATTCTGCAACTGGGCCGCTAACTGAGCGGCTCCCGGGAATTTTGGATCGGCCTGCAGACATCTCTGAATATATATTTTTGCTGAAGGATAGTCGTTCAGTGTAATGAACGCGCCGGAGAGGTTATAGAGAGTCTGGGGGTCATCACCTTTAAAGTTCAGGCTTTCTAGCAGCCATTTCCTGGCCTCATCTGCTTTGCCTTCATTTAGGGCTAAAATGCCCAGCCATTTGGTCGAAAAAGCATCCGGCCGTACTGAATAACTCTCCTTCAGAGCATCTGAGGCTTTACCGTATTCTTTCATCTCCATCAGAGCGTTGGCAAGTGCATCGTAGAATTTAGGGATGTAGTGGAACTGAGCGATAAGTACCCGGTACTCTTTTTCGACTGATGCAACATCTCCCAGTAAAACATATCGATCTGCCGCTTTTGTGTGTGCAGCATCCCAAGTGAGTTCACCCCGGGCAGACTGAATTGCGAGGGAATCGATAAAGTCAATTGGTTTACGGATCTGCTCCAACTCAACTTTCTTTCCGCTTCTGTTGAACGGCCACTGCGATGTTATGCCCGCTAGGCGGTAGAATGCGATCGCTGAGTCAAGCCTGCTGAAAGGGCACTGAAGTGCCGTCAGACTGTCAAGTTTTGGGCTTCCGTATGGAATGGCGGGAGAATCCTTTATCATTCCATTGGCATTTATGCCTGAGAGGAAGGCATCAGCCATCAGGCTATATCCTTTCAGGTTGGGGTGAAGATGATCGGTCATTAGAGAACTCCCAACGATTCCACCTGGGCTCAAAGATGCGAAGACTGAATCGACCGCAACAACGAGTGCGCCCTGATCTTCAGCAACTTTTCTGATAATTGTATTGAACTCCAATGGTGCCCTGAACCTGAGTTCGTCAAGGTCTTTGGCCTGCTGAAGTTGTTCCAAGGCCTCTTTATGTTTACCTGCCTCAAACAGTTCTTTCCCTTTCTTATAAGCTTCACCTGCCCCGGAAAGTTCAGGGTAGAAGGGAGCCTGGTCGAGCAGATTGGAAACAAGCGTGCCGGCAATAGCCGGAATGCCTGCTTCTTTGAGCCCGAAAAATATCTCACTGAGGTTGTACCTGAACTGATCGAGCCCTGCCGTGTATAGATCTGAGGTTTTGGGAACGAGTTTGTCTTTCGCGAGTGATTCCATAAGTCCGGGTGCAGCGGGAGGGGTGTCACCTGGTGAAAAGAGGGATGATATCAATTGCATCAAGCGCAGTTTGTTCATCGCGAGAATGAAACGCGTGGCACCGGGAGAGTCGCCTGTGCTCGTCATCGACGCGGCACCCAATGCCCCATAAAACTCGTTATGCCCGGTGTAGACCAGCACCAGATCAGGTTTCTGTGCGATCACCTCATCGAGTATATCCAAAATTGCATAAGAATTGATGGCCGCAATCCCTAAATTTACAACTTCGAACTTTTTCTGCGGATAAAGAAGTTTCAGTTTAAGATTCAGAAACCTCGAGAATGAACCGTTCGGCTCAAATGGGAAACCTGCTGCACTGCTTTCACCGAGGATGAATATCCGGAGGGTGTTGGGGTCTTTCTCGGCCGCGAATACATCGTTTATCGAGTGGGGAACAAAGGCAGCACCTTTGAAGTACCGTCTCGTAAGATCAGGATTCAGGAAAAGAAGTTTGCCGTCACTTCCGGGCACCGGGATGAACGCGGGCGCGGGGTCGCCGTAGCCACCAAGCCTCAGCCCCACTTCAATGAGTGCAAAGAGCAGGAACGGTGCAATAACGGTGATGAGATAAAAAATAACGGGATACTTCTTTTTTTCCATTTTCACTGCGCTAAATTTTGAAATCGGGCGTCTAAAATTCGTGAATTATTGATAATTAAAAAACCTAAAATCAAATGAAATTAAACCTGCTCTTAAGCGGACTGTTACTATCTATTCTCTTTTTCTTCACCTCGAACGCTCAACTCAAGAAAGATGTAGTGGCAAAGATCGGCGACCGTGAGATCACCGCGCGGGAGTTCGTGCTCCGGTACGAGATGACTCCAAAGTTTATCGCCCATGTCAAGGGCGCTCAGGATGGTTTGAAAGAAGAACTGATCTACACGATAGCAGCGGAAAAACTTTTCGCGCTTGAAGCAGAGGCTTTAAGGCTTGATACCATCAGGGAAGTGGCCAAGAGGTTGGAGCAGTTCGAAAAGATGTTCGCGCTTGATGCCCTCTTCAAAATTGAGATCACTGACAAAATCGACCAGTCGCAGCAGACCCTCTCGAACGAGCTGGCAAAAGCGATGACCAAGATCAAGGTAAAGGCCATCAGGAACGTCGACGAACAGCAGATCAAGAATGTATACGGATTTCTCACAAACGGCATGCCTTTTGATTCACTCTTCAAAAGCATCTATGGTGATCAGACGATCGAAAATCAGCTTGAAATGACGTATGGGATGTTCGATCCCGATATTGAAGACAGCCTTTATTCCAGAAAACCGGGTCAGTTTACCGCACCCATCCTGCACAACGAACTCTGGTACATCTTCTACGTGGACAGCAAACGTGACACCGTGATGAAGAACTCAAAGGATATCGAGAATGAGTTCTCGCGGGTGAAAAAGCTCTATCTGGAACGGATGACCGAAAAACACTACAATGCTTTCAAGAAAGAATTCTTCAAGGGCCTGAAGATCAGCACTGACGGTAATGCCTTCAATTCGCTCTCCGGCCGTCTTTATGAAGTGCTGAGCGAGGGGGTAAAAAGCGACAGCAGTTTTGCGTCCGCAATGAAGAACGGGATCAAATATGCTCTGAAGGGTGAATACTTCTACAAGACAAAAGCCCTGATGCCCGCTGATTCGGTGTTGGCAACCTACTTTTCACATCATGGGGTAAATTATCCGGTAAGTGAATTCATATACTATCTCGCGGGTGATGTACGGGAAGTGGAGTCGATTAGCCGCGATAAACTTGCAATCAAACTGAGAAACTGGACCAGGGATTTCATCGAGTCCGAGCTACTCGCCAAGGAAGCCTTCAGCAGGGCTCTGCACAGAAATCCTGAGGTGAGAAAAGAACTGAACATCTGGCGCGATTTCACCCTCTCCAATGCTTATCAGATGCTTTATGTGGATTCAGCGAAGATCAGTGATGATGAGGTGATGGACTATTTTGTACGCCGAAACGCAGGAAAGGCAGGAGGGATCAGCATAAAACTGATAAGGGCTATCAGCAGTGACCTTGATCTTCTTTCATCGATGCTCGAAAAACTTGATTCCGGTGCCGATTTCGCCTCACTTGCCGCCTCAGTTAATGGCGACAAGAACGCGGAGATAAACGGGAGATCGGATGATTTCATCCCGGCCGCAGATTACGGTGAGGCCGGGACGATCGCTTTGAAACTTAACCCGGGCCGTGTGTTTGGTCCCGTAAAGACAGGCGATCAGTTCATGATCCTAAAGCTCGTCGACAAGAAGACCGCGGATATCGCCTTCAATGAAGAGTATGAGATAGTCAAAGAAAAGCTGAGACGGGACCTGAGCTGGCAGAAATATTTCAAATCGATGGTTGAAAACACAGCCGGCCTGGCAACCAAGTACAACACTGAGATCGATATGGAGAAGATCAAAGGATTGAAGGTTACCGAGATGAACGCTGTCTACTACCGCTACATGGGCTTCGGAAGCAGGATCACGGCATTTCCTCTATCGAAACCATACACCGAGTGGGTTGAGGAATGGATGAAGCAGAAACAGCTTAATCCCTGATCACTCCTCCGGTTTAAAACCTACTTTTGTATTGAACGCCTTTATCATTTTCCAAGTGGCGAATGAAAAGAAAGGCGCGACAAACATATCTATTGTGTAATGGACATGCTGCATAAGTATGAATACAGCCATTATGCCCGCCAGGAACAGGACTATGAATTTCTTCGTCCTGTCATGAACCACAAAGCTCAAAAGAACAACAACAGAAAAATGTCCCGAAAAGAAAAGGTCGTGCTTCAGCACTATATCCTGACTCAACTGCGCGATGAACGGGTCGAACAGGGGAATAAGGGTATCGGGTGCTTTAAGAGGAAGAAGCGACATGCCTATTAATCTTGATGCCAGCAGGAAGAAGTATGCCTGAAACCCCATCATCAGTCTGACGGGTTTATCCGAAAGATAGTGGAATGTCAGGATCACTGCACCATAGAGAGAAATGAACGTGAACCACGTCATATCCAGCGGTGAAAAGAGGGTTAGAACCGGGTCGGTAAAGCTGAAACCTTCACGATACTCGTTCCAGACAAGGACGTGGCGGGCAGTCCATGCGAGCAGAATACTGAATACGAATGTGGCGATGAAGTACCATCTAAACCTGACATCTCTGAATGCATTTTTCCAAGTGGCGGCGGCACCGGCAGGGGAAGTCTTTATTTTAAGTCCTCGTCTATTTTTTCAATATTAACATGCAAATATAATAAGCAGGGTCAAGTCAGTTCCTCCTGATTTTGTCAAAAAAAAGAAAATTCTTGCCGATGTTGGAAAATCGCTCCGGGGACGGCCGCATGCCGCGTCATAAACAGGGTTTTAGAGTGGTATAATTTTTGATGAAAAGAGTTACCACAACTATGAACTTACGAATGCTCAATACATTAAGACTGAAAGGGTCGTTCAAAGGCGGAGTTCATCCGGCGGAAGTCAAAGAGCTCTCGAAGGATGTTCCATTTGAACGATTGCCTGATCCGAAGACTGTGTACATCCCTGTTTCACAGCACGCGGGAAGGGAAGCGAAACCGTTGGTCGCCAAAGGCAGTACCGTTAAGAAGGGGGAACTGCTTGCTGAGTCCGAAGGATTCATTTCCGCTCCCGTCCATTCACCAGTCTCCGGAATGGTAACCAAAATATCAAAGACCGCGCACCTCTCCGGTGCGCCGAAAACAGTGATCGAGATATCAGTTGCTGAATCAACTGATACTTCTTTCATGCCGCCGCTTGACCCCAAAACAGCTGCAAGAGAAGAACTTCTAAACAGGATAAAAGAGGCCGGAATTGTCGGCATGGGTGGGGCAGCCTTCCCAATGTTCGTGAAACTTTCACCCCCTCCCGGTAAAAAGATCGAGAAACTTATCATAAACGCCGCTGAATGCGAGCCATACCTCACCCGTGACTACAGATTGATGCTTGAATACACAGATCAGCTGATCGTCGGCATCGAAATACTGATGAAGATCACCGGTGTTGAGTGCGTAATCGGCATCGAGGACAACAAACCGGAAGCCGTTGAGGTAATAACCCGCAAGCTGGGATCAAGATCAGATATCAGCGTGAAGGTGCTGCCCGTAAAATATCCGCAGGGTGCCGAAAAAATGCTGATCTATGCCGTTACCGGAAAGAAAGTCCCTCCTGGCAAGCTCCCTGTCGATGTCGGCGTCGTTATGCAGAATGTCGGTACCGCCATCTCGGTTTACAAGGCAGTGGTCGAGGGTCAGCCTCAGATCGAAGCTTGGGTTTCGGTTACGGGTGGTGGCATCACCAGTCCGCGAAACCTGATCGTTCCGATAGGTACGCCGGTGCAAAACATTCTGGAATTCTGCGGTGGGCTGAAGCCCGAAGCGGTCAAGGTGGTTGCAGGCGGTCCGATGATGGGTAACAACCTTTATGATTACAGTGCGCCGGTGATGAAAGCTACCTCGGGTCTGCTGGCTCTTACGGGAGCTGAAACCACAGCCGATGGTGCTGTAGCCTGCCTCCGGTGCGGAAAGTGTGTTGAGGTTTGCCCCGTGAATCTGATGCCGACACGTATTTCACAGTTCTCTAAACTTCAGCGGTTCGAGGATGCAGAAGCGGCCGGAATTTTGGTCTGTATGGAATGTGGATGCTGCGCATATGAGTGCCCCGCGAACATACCCCTTGTACAATGGATCAGACTCGGTAAAAAGGAAGTGATAAGGCTCAAACAACAGGAAAGGAAGACCGCCTGATATGGATACCTCCGAAACTGTTGCCGCGAGACCTGCAACACTCTTAACGAGCACACCTCATGTGCATACAAAATTAAGCGCCCAAAAAGCGATGTGGCTGGTTGTTGCCTCACTGCTTCCACCCCTGGTAATGGGAGTGGTTTATTTCGGGCTGTTCCAGCTTCTGGTTGTTGCTTCTGCAGTCGCAGGAGCGGTTGTCACCGAAGCAGCGATAAAATATTTCAGAAAACAGACTATTACTATCATTGACGGAAGCGCTGTTATAACCGGCCTGCTGCTCGGTCTGATCCTGCCACCGAACTTCAATCCAGTTTTCGCATTCATCGGATCGGTGGTCGCGATCGGTTTCGGGAAGGAAGTGTTCGGAGGGTTGGGTTACAACATCTTCAACCCGGCACTTGTCGGTCGCGCATTCCTGCAGGCCGCGTACCCCGTACCTATGACCACATGGCACAAACCTGCCATGGCGGTTGATGCTGTTACATCAGCGACGCCACTCAGCCGGTTCAAGTTCGAAGCTGCTGCCTCACACGGCGGGATCGATCTCGGTTCACTTTTCTTCGGAAATGTTGGCGGATCGATCGGTGAGACCTCGGCCATCGCGATACTGGTCGGGATGATCTTTCTTGTAGCCGTAAAAGTACTGAACTGGCGTGTTCCGCTGGCTATGATAGTGGGGATGCTGATATTTTCAGGAATCTTCTGGCTGGTTGATCCAACAAAGTTCGCGCCACCGCTTCATCACCTCTTTATGGGCGGGTTCATGTTCGGTGCCGTTTATATGGCGAGCGACTGGGTGACATCCCCCGTTACGAACAAAGGTATCTGGATCTACGGCATCGCCATTTCTCTCATTGTTGTGATGATCAGACTCTTCGGCGGATTGCCGGAAGGCGTGATGTACGCGATTCTGATAATGAACGGCTTTGTGCCGCTGATAAACAGGTACACTAAACCGGTGATCTTTGGAGCGGAAAAATGAAAACAGTAATTCAAATGCTTGCAACCCTGCTGGTTATCGGGGCCATATCGGGTGGTCTTCTCGCGAAGATATTCGAATGGGCCGATCCGCAGATCAAACTTAACGCCCAAAAAGAGACCGAACGGGCCATTTTCATCGTTCATCCTGAAGGAAAGAGTCAGGAACGGGTTTCCGGAATCAAGGAAGAACTCTACAAGGTTCTTGACGCTAACGGCAAACTCGCCGGCTACGCGATGCCCTGCAAAGGGAACGGCTTCCAGGGAGTGATAAAACTGATGATGGGAGTGAGCACTGATCTTAAAAAGATAACCGGTCTCACCGTGATCGAACAGGTGGAAACCCCGGGACTCGGCTCAGAGATCGTTAACGACTATTTCACTGATCAGTTCAAGAAGGTTAATCCCGAACCCGAGATCGCCGGAAAGAAAGGTGCCGCTGAAACCCCGAACGATATCGTTACGATCACCGGCGCCACCATATCCTCAAAAGCCGTTGTCAGGATCATGAACGAGGGAATGAAATCCCTCCATGAACTCAAGAAGGGAGGGAAAATATGAGCAAGACTCAAGTGGGTCCTCTTAACGACTTCATGAACGGGATATGGAAGAACAATCCGATCTTCAAACAGGTGCTTGGCACTTGCCCAACGCTCGCGGTAACCGTGTCTGTAATGAACGGAATCGCGATGGGGCTGGCCACCACATTCGTACTCTTCTTCAGCAGCGTTATCATCGCGATGATCAAGAAACTCATCCCTAATCAGGTTCGAATAGCCGCTTACATCGTGGTTATCGCGACCTTCGTCACGATAGTTGATATCGTGATGAAAGCACAGTTTCCTGATCTCAGCAAATCACTTGGACCTTTCATTCCACTCATAGTGGTTAATTGTATAATTCTTGGAAGAGCTGAGGCCTTCGCGTCGAAGAATACTGTGGTCCGTTCCGCATTCGATGCATTGGGCATGGGTGCGGGGTTCACAATGGCACTTCTGGTTATCGGTGGCATAAGGGAAATTCTTGGTTCAAGTAAATTCCTTGGCACTGTAATTCTTCCCGCGGCGGTTGAGCCGATGCTGATCTTCATCCTCCCGGCGGGCGCATTCCTTACGCTTGGAGTCCTCTTCGGAACTGCCAATCACTTCGAGCAGAAGAAAAAGGATAAAGAGTTGAGGAAGACGATCGAGGCGGAGCTTGCTTCAAAGGCAGTGATTGCCGAAACCATCGATGAAAACCCTCAGAAGGAGGAGGTGTAGAATGGAACTATTTATTGTATTTCTTTCTGCAGCGATAGTCAATAACTTTGTACTTTCCTATTTTCTTGGAATATGTCCATTCATCGGGGTATCGAACAAGCTTACATCCGCCTTTTCGATGGGTCTGGCTACCACTTTCGTGCTGGTGCTTACCGCGGTTGTAACATGGATGATCAACCACTTGATACTGATACCGGCGGGGCTCGATTACCTGCAGTATGTATCGTTCATTCTGGTGATCGCCTCCCTTGTGCAGTTCGTTGAGATGTTCATCAAGAAGACCTCACAGCCCCTCTACCGGGCGCTTGGTATCTATCTTCCGCTGATCACAACCAATTGCGCGATCCTCGGTCTCGCCCTTTTCATGGCGCTGAGGGATTACTCGATGATGGAATCGATATTCTTTGGACTTGGTGCCGGCATCGGCTTTACTCTTGCCCTTGTTATAATGGCGGGCATAAGGGAGGAACTTGAGCTGGCCGATATCCCGAAGCCATTCAAAGGCGTCCCCATCACACTCGTGATCGCGGGAATACTCGCGATGGCATTCATGGGATTTTCAGGTTTGATATAACATTATCCGGAGTTTAACAATGATAAACAGAAGAGATTTTCTAAAACTTTCAGGACTTGCATTCGTGGCTATGGGAAGTGGTGTCGGTGTGAAAAAGCTGTTTCAGCAAAACAGTAACCGCGATATTACCCTTGCCGCGATGCTTCCCGATGACCCGCAAACTATAGCACGTGTGCTCGGTGAACTTACAAATGAAGCGGGTATTTCACTTAGGCCTTCACGCACCCTTTTGATGGGAGAGTCGGCACTGCTTGGGAAACTGAGGGCGGCCGGCCTCAGCACAGGCAAGGTGGCTGATCCTGAGTATGTAGTCTCACTCTCGAGGATACCGGATGGCAACCTTTCCGATATTTTCATCAAAACGGATGAGTACGATATACTCTCACCTGAAACCTCATTCTCTGCGTCTCTTAAAAACCTTCGTACAGAACTGAAGGC
>RHKR01000561.1 GCA_008363265.1 Chlorobiota bacterium | reverse complement strand
TCTGGTGCGGTATGTCAGTGATAGATCGCTGTTGATAGCATAAACCACTACTGTGGTGTCATTTTTTACGGCAAGAAGCTCATTTTTATTATCCCTGTCCAGGTCGAAAACACCGATCGGCCAGAAATATGAAGTATCAGCCGATCTTACGAGTTCAAAAGGCTGTGTCCCGTTTGTCTGCTTGTGAATGTGAGTTGAGTAACCCCATAGTGAAAGAAGATCATTGGTGCCGTCTTTATTGAAATCGCCGTAATCTTTGGCAATTTTTCTTTGCAGGGTGTCGGTAGCCGCTTTAGTGAATGTGCCACCTTCAAATCTGAATAGATTGGTGGTCTCAGGTGTCATCAGCTCGCGGAGGATCGCACCTTTTTTTCCACCCGGTAGAGATATTGACCTGTCGAAAAGATAACCGGCCGGAAGAGAGTAGGTTTTCGCAGTCTTCTCCCATGTTCTGAACAGATCACCACTGTTCAGTGTGAAAACCTGATCGAGAGTATCAAAAATTGTGGTAACGAAACCACCTTCGTTGATCACTTCGAAATAGACATCATATTGCTCAGAGGGAGCGATCTGTGATTTTGGAATAAAACCGTAGTGAAGTTGTTTCACAAATCCGGTATTTGTTGAAAATCCATCCAATGTAACATATTTGAATGCAGTTTCGGATGATTTTTTGTAATACATTTTAACGATTGCAGGGTCCTCGGTGTAAGTCGCCGCCATGAAGGTGGGTTTGTCACCATAATAAGCAGGGAGCAGGGATATCAATTCACCTTTGGTCCCGGTTCTCTTGATCCTGAAATTAACCCTCTCTTCAGCAGTGAAATCATTTGTTTGCACAACTTTCAATCGCAGGGTGTAAACTGTGTCCTTAAACGATCTTATGGGCAGTTTGTAAATGTCTTTGTTTGCTACCTGGTTCAATTCTTCACTGATCAGGACATTCCATGATGTCGGATTAAGTCCAGTTCCATACTCGAGTGAAAAAGCCTTAAAGTAAGATGATAGAACCGTGGCATTGATCGACAAAGTATCAAGCGAAGTTGAATGATCCTGAAGTGGGAAGTTAAATTTAATAACCGATGGAGCAAGTACTTTCAAAGCACGGGAAAGATTCAGTCTACCCGCCCCCGAGCGGGGATCCCACCCCGGATTACCGATATCATCGGCGGTCGATTTGATTATCTGCTTTACCTCTTCATTTGAGAAAGACTTCCTGGAGAGGATCAAAGCGGCCGTTGCGGTCACGAACGGAGCAGCGGCTGAAGTACCGTTAAAATCGCTGTACGACCAGTTTCGGGTGGTGGTCTTGATCTGTGTCCCAGGTGCAACGAGATCGAGGGTTGAACCATAGTTCGAGCTTCCTGCCACATAGTCTTCCTGGGTGGAATTACCGACTGAAATTACTTCACTATAACCGGATGGATAGTGTGGATCAGAAGAATTTGAGTTGCCAGAACTGGCTACAAGAACAACATTTTTTGAATAGGCATATCTGATCACATCCCTGAGCACATGAGAGTAGGAGTAGTCGCCGAAGCTCATATTGATCACTTTTGCACCCATTAACACGGAATAAAGAACTGCAGCCGCCACATCATCTTCTTCACCATAACCCTGAGGATCGAACGCGCGAAGATTCAGTACTTTAATTTTTGGGGCCACAGCCGCAATTCCCTTGCCATTGTTTGTTTCAGCACCGATAATTCCAGCAACAGCAGTACCGTGGGAGTAGAGATTTTCGTCCATTGGATCGTTGTCCCAATCAAGATAGTCTCCTCCGGTTGTATCAAAAGGAAAACCTGTCCTGTCAGTAAAGTCCCATCCCTGAAAATCATCAACAAAACCATTGTTGTCGTCGTCAATTTTGTTGGTTCTTTTATCCCTGCCCTGTGAATCAGTACCTGACTCCCCTGAGTTAAGGGAAATTTTGTTTTGAAGATC
>RHKR01000560.1 GCA_008363265.1 Chlorobiota bacterium | reverse complement strand
GCAGAATCGATCTGTTTAGCAGCCATGGCAGGATTGGCAAGCACTGCATCTATGCAGGTTTTGGTCAGTTCGATCAGCAAGGCCAGATCTGTTGTATCTTCTCCTTCAGCTTCCGCCAAGAGGTATGACTGTTTAAGAATAATTTCTTTACCATTGACACCGGGGCCCGCCAACGGGATGATAAACCTGGTTCCTTTATTCATGTCAGCCACGATAGGTGCGATGAGGCCTCCCTCACTGTGACCGATTAATCCCACTTTTGAAGTATCCACGAACGGGAGTGTTCTCAGGAAGTCTATAGCCGCGGATGCATCACCTGCAAAATCGAGGGTTGTTGCTGCTCTGAAGTTACCTGTTGATTTTGCAAAACCCCTGTCATCATACCGGAGTGTTACGATGCCGTTCCTCGCAAGCCAGTCGGCTATTACCAGAAAAGGTTTATGACCCGCGAGTTCCTCATCCCTGTTCTGCGGACCTGATCCTGTAACCAGTATAACTGCCGGATATTTTCCTTTATCGTCAGGTGCTGTAACTGTACCTGCTAAAGTAACCCCTGCTGAAGTGTTGTTAAAAACAGTGTCGACTGAGTAATAAGGAAATGGAGGTTCGATAATCTGTGTCCTTTTCACGGTCTGATAATCAGGTTTGGGAAAAAGGGTCAGTGGCATCGATCTGCCGCTTTGAGTGTAGAGGCCGTTAACAGAGTCGATCGATCCGAATACTTTACCGGTAAAAGTAACCTTCATCGCGTCAAGAGTGATAAAAAGGCTGTCTCTTTCAAAAACTGCGGAGGTGAGTTTCATCCCGTAAGAAAGTTGAGCCGGTACATCGATCGTACCACCTTCGGGAGTTAAAAGAAAGATCAGTTCGAGCTTTCTGCCACCGACATCGAGGCTTCCGGAAAGGGTTTGTGCCAAACCTGAAGAGTTGGCCGCGATGAACAGTATGAGTACAATGGCTGATATTTTTTTCATTTTATATTCTTCGTTTTACTTCAACATTTGCTGCCGATTCGAAGGCTTTGATCATTGCTGAGTAGTCCTCTTTTCCGTGGCCAAGTGATACAGCATCCTTGATCACACCGGCGAGAGCATCGGATACATCCGATCTGCAGCCGATCGCTGCACAAGATTCCGACATGTAGCGGGCATCCTTCAAGAGATTTTCCACGGTGAACCGGGGATTGAAGTTCCTGTCGAGGATATTATTTCCCTTAAACTGAATTGTTGCCGAATTCAAAGTTGACGCCGCAAGCACACTCAGAAACACCGAATTATTCACTCCTGCCTTCTCGAGGAAAACCATCGCCTGCGAAAGCATTCCGATCGTACCTGTAATAATAGAGTTTAATGCTATCTTGAAGTTGGTCGATTGTGTTGGGTGGTCGAATTCTTGTATCAATCTTGAAAATGTACTGAGCAGTGGTTTCACTATTTCGATTTTCTCACTGTCACCTCCGGGGAAGGTCAGAAGTAGTCCTTCGGAAGCCTGTGTGGTACTGCCCAAAACGGGGGAATGAATGAAGTTCTTGCCCGCCTCCCGGTAGAGGTCATACAGTTTTCCGGTGGTGGATGCAAGTACCGTACTGCAATCGACGTGGATTCCGCCCCACTTGAGACCGTTAAGTATCCCTTCCTGCCCGGTCGCAATCGCCTCGAGAGCTGCCGAGTCCGTTACCATTGAGAACACCACATCAGCATGTTCTGCCACCATCGCGGGTGAGCCTTCATACTCCGCGCCCAGTGCAATCAGTTCTTCTGCTTTCGAAATGGATCTGTTATAAATGTGAAGATGGTATCCCGCTTCCAAAAGTCTGCGCGCCATCGGGTTGCCCATTAAACCAAGTCCTGTGAATCCGACTACAGGTTTTTTCATGCTAACTCCTTGTTTTTAATGCTGAATATAAAACACAAATTTACCGGTACTGTCGATGAAGCCCTCTTTGGTA
>RHKR01000559.1 GCA_008363265.1 Chlorobiota bacterium | reverse complement strand
TCAAAAAGATCGGTTAGAGGAATTACCGCCGATGTCGTGGAAAGATCAGGTCCGGGGGGCTTTGGAGAAGTTTTTTCTGCCTCTTGGCCAGGACTCCCTGCCTTCTCATCAAAAGCTGCAGGTGTCTCAAACTTCTTAAAATATGCATCGATTATATCCTGGGGCAGGTAAAAGGACCCGGAAACGGGCGTCGTATTATCTCTAAGCACAAAACCGGTAGCAATAGAGAAGAAGATAACCGTTACAAAGTAGACCTTCAGTAGTCTGATGATGCTGCTTTGCAGTGATTCTACTCTTTTAATGACTGGGAATCCAAAAGTTGTGAATAATCGTAGAAATGTCTATTGCAACTCAAAAATATTGTTTGTGCGTTGTAAATCTAAAAAAAAACGCTCTATTGCAATATGTAATAATTTTTGAACTATCTGAAAGTCATGAGATTTACATCCCTGTGGTCAGTCTTTACAAAGATCACATCAGCCTCGCCGGAAGTCGTTTTTACCAGCGCGGTGAGTTTGTTCCCGTTAGCTGCTCCCGTGTCGATGTAATATACCATGCTCTCCTTGTAAAACTTGAAATTCGGCACAGGAGTATGTCCGACTATCTGTGTTTTCCCGACATTTAAGATGGTCGCCCTGTTCCACAACAGCCCGGTTTCACTGTCAATATTTTCAATAGCCAACCTTTCAAGCGTTGAAACATCAAGCGAACCGTTATCAGCTAGTACCGAAAGCCAGTGCTTGCCAACTCCTGCGTGGGAAAGAAGATGATCACCCAGATCATAGAACAATGGTATTCCTGCTATAAAATCGAGGTGCTGCATAAGTTTGGCGGGATTATGCTGGTAGTCTGATAGCGTCTTTTCACATGCGTTATACTGCCACATCCTGCCAATACTGCTGTGTTCATCTGTAAAATATGTAAAGAACATCCTGTCGTGATTCCCGAGGACGGGCCGGATGTCGTTATCCATTATATAGTCAATTGCCTGTAAGGAAAAATTGCCACGGTCAACAAGGTCTCCCGTGGCATAAATGTCGATATCACCGTAAATCTCCTTGATCTTCTCATGAAGATTCTTCAGAGTGTGGTAACAGCCGTGAATATCACCGATTATCGCAAACATGACCGTTAAATATATTTAACCGATCTGGCGTAAGCTTCAAGTTCATCCCGGAAGGCAGGATCAGCAATACCGATCAATGCTCTTACGCGTTCACTTATCGATTTACCCCAAAGCTGTGCAACACCGAACTCCGTGACCACATAATGAACATCTGCCCTGTTGGTCACCACTCCAGCGCCTGGCTTCAGCTGAGTAGTTATTCTGGATATGGTGCCATTCTTTGTTGTCGCAGGAAGGGCTATTATCGGTTTGCCTCCTTCTGAACGTGTCGCACCGCGGATGAAATCAACCTGTCCGCCGAAGCCACTATAAAGTCTCGGGCCGATCGAGTCCGAGCACACCTGTCCGGTAATATCCACCTCAAGTGCTGAGTTGATGGCAACCATTTTCCTGTTCTTTGCGATAACAAAAGGATCGTTCACGTATTCCTGAGGGTGGAACTCGATCATTGGGTTATTATCGATAAAATCGTACAGCTTCTTGGTACCAAGTACAAATCCGGCAATAATCTTACCGTCGTGAATACCTTTTTTGGAATTGGTTACGATTCCCCTGTCGACGAGATCGATTATGCCGTCACTGAATGTTTCGGTATGCAGTCCGAGATCACGTTTGTCACCAAGATATTTCAGTACATTGTCAGGAATGACCCCAATACCAAGCTGGAGCGTTGAGCCATTTTCGATCATGCCGGCAATATGCATTCCGATGTTCTCATAGGCGAGGGCCATCTCAGGACTAAGATCTTTTGCGCCTTGCGGGAGCTCGAGCACTTCTTCCTCAACCTCAACAATATAGTCCAGACGGCTGATATGGATGAAACTGTCA
>RHKR01000558.1 GCA_008363265.1 Chlorobiota bacterium | reverse complement strand
GCCCGATACACAAATGAGGAGTTTGTGTACGGGAAGGAACCTAACGAGTTTTTTAAGGAAGAGCTGGATAAACTTTCTCCCGGTAAGCTGTTGCTTCCGGCCGAAGGGGAGGGACGGAATGCAGTATATGCCGCGAAGGCAGGATGGGATGTAACTTGCTTCGACTGGAGTGAGGAGGGAAAGAAGAAAGCTGAAAAACTTGCCGCGGAAGCCGGGGTGAAGATAAATTATTTGGTTAGTGATATCGGGAGTTTTGATTACAAGGAAGAGGAATTCGACGCGGTTGGACTTGTGTTTGTCCACTTACCGGAAGAAGAGAGGGAAGAGTTGCACAGGAATGTGGTGAAAAGCCTGAAACCAGGTGGCACACTGATCTTCAACGCGTATGACAAAACACAGCTCGGGAAGGATTCCGGCGGACCGAAGGATATCGAACTTCTCTACTCACTTGAACAGATAGTGGAAGACTTTATCGATCTGGAATTTTCAGTGTTCGCGAAAGAAACCGTCGAGCTGAGCGAAGGGCGTCTCCACGTTGGCAGTGCGGATGTAATTAAATTCTCAGGCGTTAAAAAGTGAAAAAAGTCCTTTTTCTTACCTACTACTGGCCGCCGTCCGGCAAGGCATCCCTTCACTGGCCTTTGGGCATGATAAAGAACCTCCCGGATTTCGGGTGGCAACCTGCCGTTTTGACAGTGGAGGATGAATCGTTCATGCAGAAGGATGAGTCGATGCTCAAGGAGATCGATCCCTCACTAAAGGTTATCAAAACTCCGGCTATCGAGCCTTTTGAGTTCTACAAGGTGTTTACCGGCAAGGGGAAGGATGCCCAGCTTGTCGCCTCCGAGACCATTTCAAAGGAAAATACGAGTTTAACTCACCGGATATCCCTCTGGATACGGATGAATCTTTTCATCCCTGACGCGAGGATCGGCTGGTACCCTTTCGCTGTGAAGGCAGGGAACAGGCTGCTGCGTGAGGAAAAATATGATGCCGTTGTTTCAGTGGGGCCGCCCCATTCGGTTCACCTTGCGGCGGCAAAGATAGCCGGAAATGCCGGCATTCCGTTCTATCCTGTTTTCATCGACCCCTGGCTGAACATCGCCTACTACAAGGGACAGTCGAGGAGCAAACTGACAAAAGCGATCGACGGATGGCTCGAAAAAATGACACTTCAGAAGTGCCGCGCGGCCATCTTTGTTACTGAAACATCACTCGCCGACCATGTAGCGACCTACCCTTTCCTTAAAGAAAAAGGGCACTGCCTCCATTGGGGGTATGATGAGGCGAAGTTCACCAGTTTCAAACGGGAGAAAAAAACCGGGGATGAAGTGGTGCTTCTTCATGCGGGTAATATTTTCGATTTTCAAAATCCCGTGAAGCTCTGGCCGTATCTGAAAAGGCGTATCGATTCGGGTGAGAATCTTAAACTCTGGTTCACGGGCACGGTCAGCCCCGGCATCAGGAGGTCGATCATGGAGGCAGGACTCGATCCCCACACTTCATATCTGGGATTTCTAGCATATGATGAGGTTCTTGAAACACTGGGCAGGTCAGATGCTCTCTTGGTTTGCGCGATGGAGCCCCGCCACTTCCCGGGGAAACTCTTCGAATATCTCCGTACCGGAATTCCTGTACTGGCATACGGCGATGATAACAAAGAAGTTGAAAGTGTGATCAGGGAAGCAAATGCGGGTATGATGCTACCGTTTTCCGGGGATGGCTCCGCCTTCTTTGAAAAGATGGGTGATTTCAGAACTGATACGGCCAAATCGGCCCGTTTCGACAGAAAGGTTATCGCCGGAAAACTGGCTGACATATTGAACGGTTGATCTGTTCGCTTGAATTCCCCCTTTTTTGATTAGTGAATAATACCTATTTTACGTTATAAAATGGATACATTATATATCCACCCTCGAGCGAATTTTAACAATAATGGAGAATCTTAATGAAAA
>RHKR01000557.1 GCA_008363265.1 Chlorobiota bacterium | reverse complement strand
TCTCACACCCTTGTAGTTGAAATTCAGTTTGGGATGTTTTTTGAGTTTCAACCGTACTCCGAGGATCAGCGCCTTTCCTTTGAGTCCATTTTTGAATATACTGTCACGATATCCAAACCTGCAATCCTCGTAGCCGATTTCCTTTATCTTTTTGTCATCCAGAAAAAATACTCTTGCAGACTCAAAAGTATCCTTTAACTCCTGCCCATATGCACCGATATTCTGAATTGGAGCCGCACCGACAGTTCCCGGGATCATCGACATGTTTTCGATACCCCCAAGACCGTGTTCAACAGAAAAAGCCACAAGATCATCCCAGTTCTCACCTGCCGCGCAGTCTATGGTCATAGTCTCAGGTTTATCCTCAGTGATCTCGATCCCTTTTGTTTGAATGTGAAGAATAGCCTTGTTCAATTTGGGTGAAGTAAATAATATATTGCTCCCCCCACCAAGTACCAGGAAGCCCACCCGGTTCTTTTCAACGTATCTGAGCGCTTCCTGTATCTCATCCTCCTCGGTGATCTTCAGATAGTGAGCGGCGACTGACTCAACCCCAAATGTATTGTAATCAAGAAGTGAACGGTTTTTTTTAATGTTCATTAACTTTCCGCGATCTAAGAGAAGAAATTATTTTAAATTACAATGCTAAATTAATAAGTTTTAGAACCAAAATAACTTCATGGCAACAATTCAACTTTTTCTGCTCCTCGCCGTATTCATCGCCTTCGTTCTCCTCATGTTCAGGCGAATGATCCCGGCATTGCTGGCCCTACCCATTCTGGCTTTCAGTATTCCCCTTATCTCGGGTGTAAACATTGTTGATGTTTTCACGCTTGTATTGGGAAATGGTGCCACCCGTCTTTCCGAGGCCTATACCATCGCTATTTTCGGTAGCATGCTTTCGATCATGATGCAGAAAACGGGGGTGGCTGAAAGTTTTATCAAAACAGGTGCAGAGCTGTCAGGTGACAAACCGTGGGCGATCTCGATGGTTATGCTGATCCTGATTTCCCTGCTTTTTACAACACTTGGTGGGCTGGGTGCCATAATTATGGTGTCAACAGTGGTGCTGCCTATTCTTGCTTCGGTTGGAGTCGGACCGGTAACTACTGTCGGGATATTCCTGACAGGATTAAGCATCGGCGGCATAATGAATGTGGGCAACTGGGCAGTTTATACACAGGTTTTGAAACTGCAGACCGATGAAGTTCAGTCTTTCGCACTTGTCATGCTCGGTATTATGTTCGTGATATCAATGATTTACATCACAATACAGCTTTACCGTGATGGTCATGAAGTTAACGTGAAGCGAATTGGTGTGATCTCCGGATCCCTGGCAGCCATTGGAGTTGTGATATATCTCCTCTGGAGTTCGATCCCTGACCCGGCCCGGGATTCATTGAGTAATTTTCTCTCTTTTATGCCGCCGGCTATCCAGTACCTTATCGGCGGCGGGCTTGCTCTGTTGGTGCTCCTGACCGTTATAAGGATATTCAGGGACAGTGGTAGTGAGAAAACCTATTTCACCGCCTATTTTATCCCGATAGTTCCGCTGGTCCTGATCCTCGTGTTCAAAATTAATTTCATCGCTGCGTTCATCGCAGGACTTGCATACGGATATCTCTCAACTTATCGGAAAAATTCTCTGAACATTCTTATCAGATCTGTACTTGATGGTGGTGCGGTGGTTATGCCGGCAGTTGCATTGATGCTCGGTATCGGAATGCTGCTAAATGCTGTTATGGGACCACCGCAGACGATGCTTGAAAGCTATCCTGACGGATGGCCTGTCCTTCTATTGCTAAAACCGGTGATGGAGTCGATCAAGCCCGATACTGCTACAGGTTACCTTCTCCTTTTCAGCCTTGCCGCACCTCTCGCCCTTTACCGTGGGCCTTTGAATGTCTGGGGTATGGGGTATGGGATCGCGGCAATCTTTCTCGCCGGAGGCATGCC
>RHKR01000556.1:1206-3176 GCA_008363265.1 Chlorobiota bacterium | reverse complement strand
GTTCGTGCCGGTCGAACTTTCATCATTCTATGCTTCCGTGATCGACAATGAAGTTGTTCTCGGATGGACAACTGCAACAGAACTCAACAATGCCCGCTTCGAGATCGAGAGATCAGTGAAGGGTGATTCCGAGGGTTGGACCAAGATAGGAGAGATCGAGGGACACGGCACCACCACTTCACCCAGAAGATATATCTTCAGCGACCGTCCCGGTGTTACAGGAACATATCTTTACAGATTGAAACAGGTTGACTTCGACGGAACCTTTGAGTATTCGAGCGAGATCGAAGCCACCACGGAAACCCCAAAAGTGTTCTCACTCTCACAGAACTACCCGAATCCGTTCAATCCCTCGACCAACATCACTTTCTCATTACCTGAGCAGGCCGAGGTAACACTTGCTGTTTATGATATCACAGGCAGGGAAGTGGCAAAAGTTATTAACGCCAAAGTGCTTCCCGCGGGTAACCACTCACTCGAGTTCGATGCTTCAGGGCTCAACTCAGGTGTTTACCTGTATACCCTGACCGCAGGCAACAGGTCGCAGACCAAGAAATTCACACTTCTCAAGTAAGATGCCAAAATGAAAAAAGCTATTTATTATTTATCAGTTTTCTTTACAGTCAGCGTGGTGGTTATCGGCGGAATTATGTCGAGTACCGGTATGACTGAATCAACACGACTTAACGGTGAAGGATGCGTTTGTCACAATCCAAGCGCGGATCAGAACGTTACAGTCAGGATTTGGGGTCCCACCCAGGTTACTCCCGGAAGCACTAATTCATATTTTGTTTCGGTTAAAGGCGGTCCGGCGGTAAAGGCAGGATTCAACACGGCAGTAAAATTTGGAACGCTCGCGGTTGGTGAGCCGGGTGTGCTCAAGATCGGAAACGAACTTACACAGAGCACACCAAAGTCGTTCTCGACTGCAGATTCGGTTTACTGGAGTTTCAGTTACACTGCTCCGCAGACCACCGGCTACGATACCCTCTACGCCACAGGTAACAGTGTGAATGGTGACGGGATCCCGACGTCGCTTGACAGGTGGAACTTCTCTCCGAATTTCACCGTACAGGTGATGCAGGTGGTGCCTGTTGAGCTCACATCCCTCACAGCGAAAGCAGTAAGCCGTGATGTGGTGCTCGAGTGGGCAACCGCTTCCGAGACCAACAACTCCCACTTCATTGTTGAGAAAAAGAGCGGAAACTCGTGGAAAGCGATAGGCAAGGTTGACGGCAAGGGTACAACCACTTCACGGTCAGAATACAGATTTGCCGACCTTAATGCCGCCACCGGTGTGAACATCTACCGCCTGAAACAGGTTGATCACTCTGGGGCTTTCGAGTACTCATTCGAAGTTGAAGCGGATGTGACCGCCCCTGCAGGATATGAACTCGCGCAGAACTATCCGAATCCGTTCAATCCCTCAACCGTTATCCGTTACGCGTTGCCCGTTGCCGGGAGTGTCACAATAACGGTCTACAACTCACTCGGTGAGGCTGTAAAAACGCTTGTGAACGCCTCAAAGGAAGCAGGACAGCATGAGGTTTCGTTTAACGCTTCGGATCTACCGAGCGGCCTTTATTTCTACCGGTTGCAGGCTGGCAACACTTCTGTAACCAGAAAAATGGTTCTTTCGAAGTAAAAATGAAGAAACTGCAGATAACTGCCATTGTTCTTTCGATGGTTTTCATAGGTTTCAGGATGATCGATCCTCCAAAGCACAATCCCACGGATACGGATGTGATCGCCTGCACCGAGCTTAACGGTGAGGGTTGCGTGTGCCACTCGATCTATGAAGATACCACGGTTTTAACCTGGGTTGAGGGGCCTGCGGTCCTTCAACCCGGCGAAACTGCGCTTTATAAAGTGCATGTCGCGGGTGGTCCGGCACTCGGTGGTGGCTTTAATGTCGCCTCCCGGTTCGGACAGCTTGCTGCAGCTGACTCAACGGTACGTTACCTTGATCA
>RHKR01000556.1:0-1188 GCA_008363265.1 Chlorobiota bacterium | reverse complement strand
CGCCTTCCGTTTACTGGGATTTTTATTATACCGCCCCAACGAACAAGCTCCAGGATACGATCTATTCTGTCGGACTCAGTACCAATCACGACCTCGATCCCGGGCCTGAAGACCTTTGGTCATTCGGACCCAAATTTGTGGTTGATATCAGGCGTGGTGTAACAGGCATCGAAGACGGAGCAACCCCGGCCGGATTCGAGCTGATGGGAAGTTATCCCAATCCATTTAATCCTTCCACCAGTATCCGTTTCGCTCTTCCCAAAGCATCGGATGTTGAGGTTGTTATTTATGATATCAGCGGAAGGGAAGTGGGGGAGATAAAGCCCGGAACGCTCGAAGCGGGAGTTCACAACATCAGGTATGATGCCTCATCACTCCCGGGTGGAGTTTACTTCTATCGAATTTCTGCCGGAAGCTCTTCACTTACCGGGAAGATGATCCTTTCAAAGTAAAAAAAAAGAGAGGCTGTCTCAAAAGGCGGCCTCTTTTTTTATTGTCGAAATCAGTTCACCCCCATGGGGCTTGTCCCTTGGGGGGGTATCCCTCTGCTCGGTGGCCAAATATCTGTAGGGAACAGATGTTAATTTACTTTATGGCGTCCCTTGGGGACGATCCCGCGAAGCGGGACCGGCCACCGCAGGTGTATGTTTGGGTGGAATAGGTAATTTTTCCTATTTTCCACTTCAAAATTTCATTTTCGCAGGCGAGAAATGCTGAATCAATCATCCCTGTTTGGAAAACACCCCATCCTCTTGATCCTCCTGATCCTTGGGAGTTCAAATCTTCACGCCCAGTTTGATTCTATAGTCTTCAGCAAGGCAGGGTATTTCTTATACGAGTCAATAATTTATATGGGTGACCAGGATTCCGATGGGTACGATGATTTCTTGATAACACTCAGTGAATCTCCAGACCCAATGCAAGCCAGAGCCTATTTCTTTAAAGGTGGAAATCCAATAAATCAGAATGCCGCTTTTTCCATTCCGGTCCTACACGCCAGAGCTGTTACTGCCTGTGATTGGAACCGAGATGGTTATAGGGATATTATATGTGGTTGGTATTCACCCCCTGCAGCCGCTAAATTTCTTATCTATTTTGGCGGGCAATTGTTAGACTCAATCCCGGATCACACTTTTTATTTCTCATTTCAGGACAGTTCTAAGAATACGCTATTCCTCAAGGGACAGA
>RHKR01000040.1 GCA_008363265.1 Chlorobiota bacterium | reverse complement strand
TTAGAGGTTCACGAAAAAAAAGAAAAATTTACACAACTATCAAAAAATTTCCACAAGAAATTTTTCTGCGGAAGTTGTAAATTTCGGCTGCGTGACATTAATTTTATAATCTCTCTGATCTCCACTTGGAGATAAGAAAGCAGAAAATGAAACCCATAACCAAAATCCTCGACGATCTTAACCTCGATGTCGAGAGCCGCGACGCGATCACACGGTTGAACCGGTTCTATACCTTCCTCAGCAACATTAACGAAGCAATCCTCAGACTGCACAAAAAAGATGAACTTCTAAATGAGATATGCCGCATTTCTGTAGCTGACGGTGGATTCATTTCGGCCAGGATCACTCTTCTTGATGAGAACAATGAGCCGGTCACGGTTGCCGAGAATAATCCAAAAGCAGACCCGGCCAGACTCCGCAAAAGGGATGAGAGGTTCAGATCAAGCGCCCTGAAAGTTCTTGAAACAGGTGAACCGTACATAGTGAATGACCCCGGTGAACTGGAGAAACTGAACCAGGAAAATTCACAAATCCCCGGCGGATGCAAATCACTGGCATCGTTCCCGATCAGAAATGAAGAACTCACCCTTGGTGTCTTCACCCTGAATTCGAGTGAACCCCGGTCTTTTGGCCTGATCGAGACAGACATGATAAAACAGGTGGCAGGCAACATTTCGCTCGTACTGAAAAGCATCGACAACGAAGAAAAAAGGTCATTTGCGGAAAAGTTACTTTTGGAGAGTCAGGAGCGTTATGCCGATCTTTATGAAAACTCTCCCGATATGCACCTTTCAGTTGATCCGGCAACCGGCCGGGTAATCAGGTGCAACGATACCTTGTGCCAGGTAACAGGATACTCAAAAGCAGAGCTGATCGGAAAACATCTGCTTGAACTTTACCATCCCGACTCGCACGAGGATTTCAGAAGGAATCTCGCTGCATTCAGGGAAACAGGGAAGCTATTGTATCCCGAACTCAAAGTGGTTAAGAAAGACGGCTCTGTTATCACGGTACTGTTAAACACATCCCCCGTAAGAGATTCTGAGGGAAAAATAACTCACAGCCGCTCGGTGTGGAGGGATATCACCGAGTCGAAAAAAAGTGAGCATATTGAGGAGCGTTTGTGGCATATTCTCAAAGAAAGCCTGAACGAGATTTATATCTTCGACGGTGCAAACTTCAAATTCCAGTTCGTCAATAATGGTGCTCTCAGAAACCTCGGCTACTCTTTGGAGGAAATGCTCGAAATGACCCCGGTTGATATAAAGCCGGACATTTCAGTCGAACACTTCAGGGAGATCACAGAACCGTTGATCACCGGGCAAAAGAACAAACTGATTTTTGAGACCAGACACCGCCGAAAAGACGGATCACTTTACGATGTCGAAGTCAACATGCAGTACCTTACATACGGCGGCGATAACGTCTTTTTGGCCATCATTCTCGACATAACAGGCGAAAAAAGACGCGAGCGGATCGACAGGATGCGGTACAATATTGCCAGGGCCGTCGCCACCTCGGATTCGACCGGTGATCTGATAAATATTTTTCATAATGAACTCAAAAAGGCGATCGACGCGGACAATTTCTACATCGCCCTTTATGATGAAAAAACCGGCATGTTAAAGGCACTGATCGAAACCGATGAAGCAGACAGCCTCGGCAGCTGGCCGGCAGCGAGATCCCTCTCCGGTTATGTGCTGGAAAAACAGCGCCCCGTTCACCTCAGACGGAGCGACATCAGACAACTTGTTGAAGACGATGTGATCGATATGATCGGAACCCCGGCAGAGTCGTGGCTGGGCGTACCGCTTACCATGGAAGGAAAGACCGGAGGCGTCCTCGTGGTGCAGAGTTACGTCGATGAAGAGGCCTATGACGAGTCGAGTATTACCACTCTCGAGATAATGGCGAATGAATTCAGCCTCTACCTCGAGAAGAAGGAGGCCGAGGAAGCCGCGGAAAAACTCTCGAAGGCGATCATCCAAAGCCCTATTGTGGTTGTGATAACCGATCTGAAGGGTAATATTGAATATGTAAATCCGCAGTTCACGACCGTCACAGGTTACGAAGCCCATGAAGTGATCGGCAAGAATCCAAGAATTTTGCAGTCGGGTACCCGCTCCAAGGATGAATACAAGCAGATCTGGGATAGAATTCTCGCCGGAAAGGAATGGCACGGAGAGTTTCTTAACCGTAAGAAAAACGGTGACCTTTATTGGGAGGAGGCTGTGATAGCACCGGTAAAAAATACCAAAGGCGAGATCACCAATTTCGTTGCCATCAAAGAGGATATCACCGAAAAGAGGAGAATGGTGGAAGAACTCGTGCAGGCCAAGGAGCAGGCCGAGGAGATGAACAGGCTGAAGTCGAATTTTCTGGCCAACATGAGTCATGAACTCAGGACACCTCTGAACGGAATTCTGGGATTCTCAGAGATTGTATCCGAGGACTCTAACGATGAAGATGTGAGGGAAATGGGCAACGTGATCCACAGGAGCGGAAAGCGCCTTCTTGAAACTCTGAATCTGATACTCGATCTCTCACGGATCGAGGCCGGGCGGCTCGACATTAATACCGAAAAAGTTGATATCGTCCAGATCGCGGAAGAAGTGGTGTCCGTCTTCCGTGAGGAGGCGAAAAAGAAGAACCTGTATCTTTGGACGACATTCCAGCCGGGGCTCAAACCGATAATATCAGACGGCAGATTGCTCTATGAGATACTCAACAACCTGGTGAACAATGCCATCAAGTTTACCCGTGCAGGTGGAGTTGTGGTCGAGATCAGTGCTCAACATAAAGAATTGATCATCAAGGTTACAGATACCGGTATCGGAATTCCGAAATCAGAACAGGAAGTGATATGGGAGGAATTCAGACAGGCAAGTGAGGGACTCTCCAGAGGATTTGAAGGAGTGGGGCTGGGACTCACAATAACCCGTAACTTTGTTATGAAACTGGGCGGGGTTATCTCACTCGAAAGCTCACCCGGAGCCGGAACCGCATTTACAATAACTCTCCCTGTGGAAAACTTCCCCGTTGATGAATCGGGCGACGTAAGAAGAACCCCGGAAAAAACGGGGGTGAAAGAGGCTCAGGAGACGAAATCGAAACCAACAGTGCTCCTCGTGGATGATGACCCGAACAGCATCAAGTATGTTGCATTTCTCGTGTCAGGGAACTACAACCTTGATTCGTTCCTTGATGGCCTGTCGGCGCTTGATGCAGTGAGACAGAAGCAGTATGATATTATCCTGATGGATATCAACCTTGGCAAAGGTTTAAGCGGAGTCGACGTCACGCAAATGATCCGCACACTCCCCGCATACGCTGAAACTCCAATCGTGGCTCTGACAGCATTCGCAATGGCAGGCGACAGGGAGGAGTTCCTGGAGGCAGGCTGCAGTCACTACCTCTCAAAACCGTTCAGTAAGCGGGAATTTCTCGATCTTCTGGAGCAGATAACCTCAGGAAGGTAACCAGGGGCAAGCCTGCTTCAATACTTCGAGAAGATCATTCCTTTTGTAGGGTTTTACCAGGTAATGGGTACATCCTGCTTCGAGGAAACTGGTTCGGTCACTTTCCATTGCAAATGCGGTGCAAGCAATGATCGGGATATCCCTGTAAGCATCCCTCCGCCGCAATTCCATGGTGACATCCACACCCGATAGTCCCTTTCCGAGATTGATATCCATCAGGATAACCGGGAAGTTCATTTCCGCCGCTTTCTTGAGGGCGGATTCGCCGTCAGAGGCAACATGAACCTCAAACTTGTTTCTCAGGTAATACTCAGCCACCTCCGCGTTAACATGATCGTCTTCAACTATCAGTATCGGGGGTTTTCCTGTGAAAGAGAAAGGAGCAGGCCCGGAAACCGGGGCAGCGGGTGCCTCAGTGGTGGTTACAGGCTTGCTTAACAGCGGCAGTTTTATTGTGAAAATTGAACCTTTGCCGGTGAAACTCTCGAGTTCAATTGATCCGCCGCATGCTTCGACATATTTTCTTACCAGGGAGAGGCCGAGACCCACCCCCTCAAAATTCCTGCGGATCCCCTCATCAACCTGCCTGAATTCCTCAAATATCTGCGCGTGCTTCTCCGGCGGTATCCCCGGGCCGGTATCCTTCACCACAAGGAGGAGACTGTTGGATGTGCCGGCTCGCTCATCAACCAGCGAAACGTTCACAACACCTTCATCGGTGTATTTAACCGCATTCCCCACAATGTTGTTCAGAATTACGTCGAACATCCCCTGATCGAGTTCGACCGTACTGTTGGAAAGAAAATATTAAACCTCAAGGGAAAGTTTCTTTTCATTTGCCTTTTCGATGTGGGGTTTAAGGAGCGAGTTCACCCTCGCGGATACATCGAACGAGGTTGCGGTAAGTTTTTTTGTTTCCGACTCAAGGTTCTTCAAAGTGAGGATCGATTCGATCGTCCCCTTCAGCCTCTGAGCCGAATCATACAGGTATCTTATATATTCCTGTTTTTCATTCCCCTCAACACCATCGATCAGTGCTTCCTAGAATCCCATGATGCCCGCGAGCGGAGTCCGCATTTCATGACTGAAGAGTGAGAGGAAGTGTGACTTTACCCGGTTGGCCTCTTCGGCCTTCTCCTTGGCGAGTTCGAGCTCGTGAGTTCTCTCTTTCACCTTCTGCTCCAGCAGTTCATTCGACTTTTCAAGTTCTCTGCGGTACATCGCTATACCGAGGTGCGAATTGATGCGGGAATTTACTTCAGCGAGATTAAATGGTTTGGTGATATAGTCGACCGCGCCGGATTGGAAACCTTTTACCTTGTCGGCCAGCTCTGAAAGGGCGGTGATGAAAATTACGGGGATATCTTTGGTTTCAGAATTGTTTTTGATCCTCCTGCATACCTCATAGCCGTCTATCCCCGGCATCATGATGTCGAGCAGGATCAGTGTCGGTCTCAGCCCCTCTTCAAGCATGTGAAGTGCCTTGTAGCCGTCAAGGGCTACCTTAACTTTGTAAGGGGAGAGAAATTCACCAAGAATGGAGATGTTCTCAGGGGTGTCATCAACGATAAGTATCGTGATATGTGATCTGTCAAAGTCGATAGTGTTCAACATCAATTAGTTTAAACAACATTCCAATCCCAAAACATAAGCACAACCGGCAAAACATGCAACAGTTTTTCGATGATCGCCATAACTACCGGGATTAATGAAAACGGACTGCCGTTAAATGGGCAGTCCGTCACCAAACAACATCCAAAACTCGATTAAAGATTATTGAACAACTTTATATACCGAGTCGAGCACAGTGCCATCAACCCAGTTAACGATGGCGACCACATGGTCACGGTCGAGAACCGGTTTTTGTGGCGGACCGCCGACTATCTGATACACTTCATCGCGGATCTCCTCGATCTTTCTGATCGGGAGGCCCTTTCCTTCAACTGCTTTCATCAGGTCTTCACGCCTTGGGTTGATCGCAATTCCCCGCTCGGTTACTATGACATCAACCATCTCACCGGGGGCGCAGATGGTTGTCACATCATCGAGGATAACGGGGATACGGTCACGGAAAGACGGGATCGCGAGGATCGAGCACTTGGCCGCGAGGCAGTTCTGCCAGCCGCCGATGCCGTGTAGCAACAGCCCGTCGGAATGTGACACGACATTCGCATTAAAGTTTACATCAACCTCGGTCGCGCCGAGCACCACCGCGTCAAGTATCGAGGAGAAGTTTCCTTTGCCGTGATAGTTGTAGCTCGTGAAGGGGGATGTGTTGACATGCCCCGGGTTCTCACGCATCGAGCGAACACCTTCGAGGTCGAAGGTCTGGCCGTCAAGTATATAGTCGGTCAGTCCCTCTTCCAGCATCTGAACGAGGTACTTGGTGCTTCCACCACGGATGAAGCGGGCTTTTATTCCCGTCTCTTTCATCCTCTCTTTCAGGAACATGGCGAACGCGAGTGCTGTACCGCCTGCACCGGCCTGAAATGAGAAACCATCTTTCATGATACCCGAAAGTTCGATGAACTTCGCGACATATTCGGCGATCAGCAGCCTGTCGGGTGATTTCGTGATCTCAGTGGTACCTGAAACGATTTTCGAAGCGTCTCCGAGCGATTCGATCTCGACTACAAAGTCAACATTGTTACCCTGTATCTGCCAGGGAATGCAGGGGAACGGAACGAGGTTGTCGGTAACAACGATAGTTCTGTCTGCATACTCCGAGTCAGCAAGGGCAAAACCCAGAAGACCGCATGCGGCCCGGCCCGTTACGCCGTTCGCGTTTCCGAACGGGTCTGCAGTCGGGGAGGCAATAACAGCTATATCGATATGCACTTCACCATCCTGAACAGCCTGGTACCTCCCTCCGTGAGAGCGGAGGACTCCAACGCCGTTCATCTTTCCGAACGAAGTGAACTTGCCAAGTGGCCCGTTCATGCTTCCTTCGATGTGGCTGATCGTGCCGTCTTCAAGGTACGGGATAAGGTGATCATGGCACGGGAACGAGGCACTCGGGAACCAGCGGATGTTCTTCACGCCCATCTCCTTGATCGTGTCAAAGAGGAGGTTGGTAACAACATCACCATTGCGGAGGTGGTGGTGCGTCGAGATGGTCATGCCATCCTTCAAGCCTGCTTTTTCAAGCGCGGCCCTAAGGTTTGGCTGTCTCTTGTCGCCATCCGCAGGGTAGTCGGCGCATGTTCTTATCGGCGGTTTCGCCTTGTAGCCTTCGGGTTTGTGCTGCCCGACGCCTTTATAAGGGATCCGCTTCTGGCCGTTAACTTCTGTCGGAACAAGCCTTCCGGCGGCATTCTTAATCATTTCCATAGGTCACCATCCAGTCTTTTTCGATCAGTCCGTTAAGAAGTGCAAGCTCGATCACCCTCTCCGCGCGTTTAACCACGGGTGGATCGATCATCTTGCTTCCGAGTGAAACCGCAGCGAGACCTTTGGCCTTGGCATCCTCAAACGCCATGACGATCTTCTTCGCTTTTTCGATCTCTGCTGAAGTGGGGGCGAACGCTGTGTGTATCGGCTGTATCTGGCGTGGGTGGATGCAGCCCTTGCCCTCGAAACCGTACGATTTCGATTCTAGGGTTGATTTCACGAGTCCATCCATGTCACCGACATCGGAGAAGACGGAGTCGATCGCCTGGATTCCGGCTGCCTTGGCGGCATTAACCACCTGCATCCGGGCCCAGAAGCTCTCGGTTCCTTCAAGTGTTCTCTCGGCACCGATATCGGCCGTGTAATCCTCGAGACCAATAGCGAGCGAGCATACGAACTTTGATGCCGAAGCGATAGCGAATGCATTGATAGCGCCCTTGGCACTCTCGATTATCGGCATGAACCAGATGTCATCTTCTATTCCGTGTTTTGCCTTGAGAGCAAGCACTTCCTTTTCGACGGCCACCACCTGATCTGCTTCCTCAACTTTCGGGATGAGGATCAGATTTACCTTGTGAGGCACAACGAACTTGAGATCTTCGAGTCCCATCGGGAGCTGATTTATCCTCACCATCCGCTCGGCACCGTAGAAGTTAACGCTTCTGAGGGCATTGCGTACGAGGTGACGTGCGGCATCCTTTTCGTCGGGGGCAACGCTGTCTTCAAGATCGAGGATCACACCATCGGGCCCGTGGAGCCCCGCGTTCACGAAGAACTTCGGCTCATTACCCGGAAGGTAAAGCCTGCTTCTGCGTAGTCGGTTTTTCGCGGTGGGCGGAACATTCCCGTCAAGGAACGGCATCAGATACTCAGCGGAAACGGATGGGTCCATCCTTTTAACTGCAGCCTCAAATCTTGCTGCAATCACGAACGGAAGCGCACCGGCATCCTCGATGGTGACAGTTACACCTTCAAGTTTGAAGAATGCTGCCAGCTCCTCAAGCTGTTTTCTGATCGCCTCGCAGTATAAAGAACCAACCTTGGACTTTATCAGTGGTGAGTGGTGAGTGCTGAGTGGCGAGGATCCCTCACTACTCCCTCCGCCGAAGGCGGATCGCTTCTCGCTACTGATCTCAATCCAGCAATCTGACCGGACGGTTGTGCCTCTTTTACCGGCAGAACCTGTAATAATCTTTTCCATTGTTACACTTTTAACTTGTCCATGAATTCCGCGGCTGAAAGACCGTCGCAGTTGAAGATCACATCTTTAACGGCGGCTCTTCTCGCGGCGTCAAGTTTGTCACCGCTGAGGGCTTCGAACTTGTTGTCGAGATCTTCCTGGGTCATCGGCTCTCTCGGGTCGCCTTTCGGATACTCGAGGTACTCGGAGAACTCGCGTCCGTCTTTGGTGCGTACAACAGCTTTTGAAGGCTGTTTGGCAGGGAACATCTTTTCGAACTCGAGCGAAGCTTCGCCTTTTATCTTGTCGATTACTTCCCAGATCGCGGGGTCTTTCATTTTCTCTTCAGAGAATGAATTGGTGGTGATCTTCTTGTCAACTATCGCTGCAGCGATGCAGTAAGGCAGTGAGTGATCAGCAGTTTCCCTCGATTCAGGACGGTATTTATGAGGATCGAAGAGGATATCACATGCTCTCGCGATTGTGGTGATAACCACTTCATCAATGTCGGTATAGTTCAGGTTATTCTTTGTCATCGCTTTAAGAACAGCTGTGATGTGCGTATGTGTAAGTGCTTCGGTCGGGAACGCCTTCATTGAGCACTCGAGGATCTTGTAATTCTTTCCGAGATCGCCGATCAGTTTTTCCATCGCCCAGCCTTCGCCAAAGCATGACATGAAGCCTTCCTTGCCTTCGAAAACTGCTTCGGTTCCGGTGTAACCCTTCTTTGCCATCAGCGCGGCGAAAACGCCCGTCTGAACAGCCATCGGGTCAACCGTGTTCTTCATCATGGTCAGTTTTCCGGCGGTCGGACAGCCGATGGTGTGGTTGTGGCAGCCGTTGATACCGATGGCATTGACCATCTGATCAACAGTTAAGCCAAGAACTTTTCCGGCAACTATCGGTGAAACGAACTGTGTAAGGGTTGCGTGGTGCCATTTTCTCTCACGGACACCCGGAACGGCGAACTCGCACAGCCTCTGCTCAAACTCGTATGCAAGAACGATGGCAACGATAACATCCTTCATCGAAGCACCGGCCAGCTCTGCTGCCGAAAGTGCCGCGGGAATGATATCCGACGGATGCGAAGGATCTTCTTTCCAGTAGATGTCGTTGAAATCGAGAGCGCGGATCATCAACGAGTTAATAAGCGATGTGTTAACAGCGGGGAGCTTAGAGCCGAAACCGATCACGGTCGATTCAGGGGCGCCGCCCATTTCTTCGTAGATCTCACGCATTATCCTTACATCCTTTGTGCCCATTGCACCGTACGCGCAACCGACTGAGTCGTAAAGATAGCGTTTTACTTCGTGTATTACTTCTTTTGGCAGGTCTTCATATTTCAGACCGACCGCGAACTCCGATATAATTCTTGATATTGACTTTTCCATACTGTATCCTTTTCTGAAACCGCAGAGATCGCGGAGATCGCAAAGAAAATTTTTATAGGACGCGGATACACACGGATTAGACAGATTTTCGCGGATGAGACTAATAA
Source organism: Chlorobiota bacterium (assembly GCA_008363265.1). Taxonomy (GTDB): domain Bacteria; phylum Bacteroidota; class Ignavibacteria; order Ignavibacteriales; family Ignavibacteriaceae; genus UTCHB3. The sequence continues at coordinate 1,365 of RHKR01000040.1, read as the reverse complement.
TTCCGCGTTTATCAGCTTAATCAGCGTGCATCTGCGTGCTTAAACTCCTTAGCGCCCTTTGCGTTCCTCTGCGGTTAATGATCATAAATTGTTTTTAACCCAGTTTTCAAGGCCGCCGGCAACGATAAGCTCCTGCGCGGCTTCGCCGACTGCACCGAACGAATAAACTTTTCCTTCGAGTGTGGCAGTTGAAGCACCGAAATCAACTTTAAGCTTAAGGCCCGGCTTAACCGACGGCTTTTCAGCACCGAATCTTGCCTTCAGATCGTTAACCAGCTCAGGCACTTCGATCGTCAGGAAGCCGTTGTTGATCGCGTTCCTCTTGTAGGTTTCACTGAACGAGCCCGCGATCAGAAGCGATATGCCGCGATATTTGAGCGCGGTTGCCGCCTGTTCACGGGAGCTTCCCGTTCCGAAGTTGAATCCGCCGACCATAATATCGCCGTTCTCAGCCATCTTCTGGAATTCGGGATCGTAGTTCTCCATCGCAACAGCAGCCTGACCTTCAGGAGTGATGTCATCCTGGTAAGTGTACTTGCCGGGATAGATACCATCTGTATTCAAATTGTCCTGATGACAGAAAATTATCTCACCCTTTATCTCAGCCGGGAAACCGTCTATGATTTTTACTGCGACGGAATCCTTTGGCTTAGGCTCGGATGTATGAAGTATGAAGTATGAAGTATGAGGGCTGAGGGATGAAGGCTGAGGGCCTGAATAATCGATGAAGCCGGAGATGGCGGACTGCGCAACCACCGCGGGGGAAGCGAGATACGCGAATGAATCGGGAGAGCCCATTCTTCCTTTGAAGTTGCGGTTGGTGGCTGAAATGCCTGTTTCACCCGCTTCGAGGAGACCGGTACCGAGTCCGATACATGGTCCGCATCCCGGAGGAAGTGGTATCGCGCCGGCATCCAGGAGTGACTGCCAGTCGCCCCGTTTTTCAGACTCTGCCTGCACTTCACTTGAAGCGGCAGCTACATAGAACTTTACGCCGTCGGCGATCTGTTTGCCTTTGAGAACGGTGGCTGCCTCGGCGATATCCTCAACGCGACTGTTCACGCAAGAGACGAGGTAGGCCTTGTCGATTTTTATCTTCTTTTCCTTGACATCAGAGACCTTGTTCCAAACTTTTACGGTGTTGGGTCCTGATATACACGGCTCAATGGCTGAAAGATCGATCTCGATCACTTTGGTGTAGTAAGCATCTTCATCGGCACGGAGGTTTGGAAGATCTGCCTGAAGAGCCGCGATGGTGGCATCGTTGATCCTTGGATGAACGCCATTAACGGCATCAGCATCTGAGGTAACACCTTGGAGACCACGCTTTTTGATGAACTCAGCACGGGCCTTCAGCCAATCGAT
>RHKR01000039.1 GCA_008363265.1 Chlorobiota bacterium | reverse complement strand
ATGGCAGCACATGGCAGGATCTTCCACTCCCTTTCAACAGTGTTGTCAGGCAGATCGATGTTTCACAGGGGCGGTTCCGTATCCTGTCTGAAAATGGCGGGATTTACACCTCAACACTTCAGGGAGACAGGTTGAATTATCAGCCTTTACCGGGAGGTTCAAAGTATAGAGCGGTCCACCTCTCCCCGGCAGGAAAGCTGATCGTCGCGGGTGCCGGTAATACTCTCCTCATCGGAGTGGATACATCCACTGTGTCCGGAATGCCGGAATCAGATGTGTCTGCAGGTACACCTGACGGGTACCGGCTCTATCAGAATCACCCCAATCCATTCAACGGTACCTCTGTGATCCCTTTTTACATGGCTCGCGCGGCGAGAGCGTTAATTGAAATATTCAATCCTAACGGCGAAAAGGTGGCGGTAATACTGGATGATGAACTTTCCACCGGGGATCATCGTGTCAGTTTCGACTCCCGCAATCTGCCAAGCGGGATCTACTTCTACAGGTTGACCATCGCGAATTCAAGTGTAACCCGTAAAATGATATTGCTCAAGTAGGAGGCAGCAGGGTGAAAAAATATACTTTAACGATCTTCATTTCCCTCTTTTTCGTATCACACGGACAGTTTACCCCCCTTAACCCGTTCGAGGATATCGACGCGTTCACTTCGGTGACACAGTCAGGGGAGGTCATGCTCTTGGGTACCAATACAAACAAGATCATCAGAAGCACTGATGGCGGCACGTCATGGAGCAAATTGACCATCAACATCCCCACCGGACTGAACAAACTCAATTCAGCCTACGGCATCCATCTTGGGGCCGGAAATGGCGGAAAGGTGATAAGATCAACCGACGGCGGACTTACATGGTCGTTCCTAGCCACCAGCACAACAAATGATCTGTTCGATATAATCTCCATCAGTCCGGCACTGATCTTCGCGTGCGGGGCAAATGGCACTGTCATCCGGTCAACCGATGGCGGAGGTACATGGACAGTTTCAAACCCCGTCCCGTTCCGTTTGAATTCCATCCGTTTCTCCACATTCCTTACGGGATGGGCAGCCGGCGATAACGGCGTCGTAATAAAAACCACCGATGGCGGCATTTCATGGACCCGCGTTACAGGGGCCGGTGCCGCGTGCAACTATGCGGTTGTATCACTCTTCGCGCAGGATGGCATTTTCCTTTTCGGCCGTGAAGGTCAGAAAATGGTTTCAACAGATGGTGGCACAAACTGGTCGTACACCTCCGAGACGGTTTACATGGTCGGTGATACGGTGATCGCGGCATGGAATTACAGCAGGGATACCGCGGTTTATGCTGATGACCGCGGGGCTTTGACCATTGTGGTGATGACCCCCCAGGGATTCAGATCCGGAAGATTTACAAATGATCCGCCAATACTCTCGAAATACCATGCTGTATTCCGGACCGAGGATAAAAAATTCCTGGCCGTCGGTCAGGGTCCCTCAATCTCCCGTCTGGAGCTGAACAACTCATGGACTTCCCTGATCACATTACTACGGGGAAGAAACCTTCGGTTCCTGAAGTTCGCCGGGAACGGTACAGGTCTGGTTGCCGGATTTCAGGATGGAAGCAATCCCGATCTGTCCGATGTTTTCGTCACCCCCGATGGAGGAGTCTCATGGAAACTTTCAAAATCAACCGTCTACCTGAAGAATTTGCACACGATACCGGAAGGTAATATTTACATTGCTGAATTGAATTCCTGGGTAAGTTCCGATACAGGAAGGACGTGGCGCAAGCAGACCGATGTTTCCGGCTCCAAGCGCGACCTCGTTTTCGTCGACCCCTCAACAGGATACTGCATCGACTATTATTCCATGCCCGTACCCGGAACTCCCAAAGGCCGTTTCTATATCACGCGGAACGGGGGAAGTTCGTGGAACCTGCTGAAAACATTCGAATCATACTCGGTCTGGAAGATATTCGCGGATAAAAGCGGAAGAGTATGGATCACCAGTGGAGGCTCCGCCGTGGTGAATGTGAGTGCCGACAGCGGACGCACGCTGACCGAAATATACCTCCCGGGGTTTTACTCGGGTGATATAGCTATCGGCGCGAACATCGGGACAAACGGATATATTGTATATGAACAGTGCCGGGTTTTTCACACTTCTTCCGGCGGCAGTTCGTTCACAAAAACCTACGATGCTGCCAATATGACAGCAAGGGCCGTATCCAATGCGATCGCGGGACAGTCACTGGTCGTCGGAAATGCAGGTAAAATTATCGCGACAACCGATCACGGCGCCACCTGGCAACAGCTTCCCGAGTGGACATCCCTCGATCTTACCTCTGTCTGGTTAATGCCGGATCTTTCATTCATTGTGACCACTTCAACCGGTGAGGTGCTAAAAGGTGATCGCCCCGGTATCTTTACAGGAATTGAAGATGAAAATACCGAAATGCCTGCAGAGTTCACCCTCGGCAACTACCCGAACCCCTTCAACGGCTCAACCGTGATACACTTCACCCTGCCAAATGATTCAGACTGCCGGCTCGAGGTTTTCTCCCCTGTTGGTTCAAGGGTTTTCGCCGTTGACATCAAAGGCGTAAAAGGCACAAACAGCTACAGTTTCGATGCTTCTTCGTTCAATTCGGGAGTGTATCTATACCGCTTGACGGCGGGTGGGAAGGCATTTATGGGTAAGATGGTTTATCTCAAGTGAAATGCAGGAAATATGAAAGCACCAAACCTCGGCAAATACTTCGTTCTATTGATCCTTTTTCAGGGACTCACTCATTTTGTCGTGGCACAGACTGAAATTCTGTACCCGGATACACTTCAGATCAACGATTCGCTCCCTCCGTCGACCGTCGAGATCGAGCTTCCGCCCAGGGATTACGCTTGGGCGATCACGAAACAGACCCTCAGATGGAAGAAACCTTATTCCCGTTCACCTGTTCAATACTACGGCCTCCAGATCGCGAAAGGCGATACTTCAAACATCATATATACTGAAAATGTTAACGCGCCTAACTGGTACACACCCATGTTCTTGCAGGAGAACAATGTTTACTACTGGCGTGTGAGGGCTAAAAACAAATACGGCTATAATCAATACTGCAACTGGGCTAAGTTCTCGATCCCTGCTTCAATTCTGAATCTTCGTGTAATTGAAGTGACAATACCATACCTTACCTCTATAAAACACGCCATCGAGCAACCAACCGGCGTTTTCCACATCTGGGGCAACCGGGGTTTTTGCTGCTCAACCGACTCCGGAGCAACATGGTTTTTACCGGGCTCTGATTATTTTCCGTTATACACTATGAAAGGACCCTTTCGGTGGGACAAAAAGAAACAGGAACTCTACGCGTTCGGTTTCAGTAAGCACTACATCTACTACGATAGTAACAACAGGCAATGGAAGACAGGGTACTTCGACTATGATCAGGCGAGCGCGAATAACATCGCCTGGGTGGATAACTTCACCGCTTTGATGGCGACCTCACAAGGTTTGTATTTGAAAACAGGTTATTATGAGTGGCGGCGGATCTACTACGCGCCATATTCAGGAGGGTTGAGGGAGATTGTAATAAAAGGGAGTGATACTGTGGTGGCTGCGGGGGCAAACGGTTTGGTTGTTGTTTCCACTGATGGCGGCTGGACCTATCAAAGGAAGTACCTCCCCGCGGATCAGAATTTCATCAGCAGCGGAATAACAAAGGATGGAAGTATCATTCTTTGGTCGGCTTACGGCACAAAATTTACAAGCTCCGATCTGTTCAACACCTGGGAGGAGGAATTTCAGCATGTCCCGGGCGAATTCAGCAGCGCTCAGTACTCTAACGGTTATGAGTTGACGCTCACGAGAACGGGAAACCTGGCCACAAAATTCGAGGGTTCTGGTTCTTACTTCTATGATGCCGGACGGGGAGAGATCGCCTCGCAGTCAACCTTCCGCGTTAATTCGGAAGGAAAGGTGGCCCTGCCCGCGAGTGGTGCTTATATTCTTTCGGGTCAACTTCCACTTACACCAACTGAGGTGGAAGAGGAATCAACAGGTAGTCTCACGTTCGGGCTCGGACACAATTACCCCAATCCATTCAATTCTGCCACTGTTATCCCCTGCTCAATAGACCTGGAAGGGATGTACACACTGGAAGTGTTCAATATGCTTGGCAGCAAGGTTTACACTCTTTTCGAGGGCTTCCTTCAGGCAGGTAACCATAAATTCAAACTGAGCAGCGACACCATTTCGAGCGGGGTTTACTTTGTTTCCCTGTCCAATTCCAAAGGGAAAAGGGTTACCTCCAAGGTGATCGTGCTGAAATGACCGGCATGTCTTAAACCCCGGCGACAATTCCATTGTCAAACTTTGACCGATCCGGAAATTTTGAGAGATTATGAAACAGCGCTCTATCACCGCGGATGTCCTTAAGGGACTGGCTGTGATCTTTATGATACAGGTTCACATAATGGAGGTGTTCGCCGATACCTCGATCTATCACAGTCTGACAGGGAGGATATCCCTGTTCCTCGGCGGTCCACCCGCAGCGCCCGTCTTCATGGCGGTTATGGGATACTTCCTGGCCGCGTCATCGAAGGGAATGATGGCGACCGTGGCCCGCGGATTCAAGCTGATCCTCGGGGGCCTCGCGCTGAATGTGGCGATAAATCTAAATCTCCTCTACCGGATCATTTCCGGCACTTCCGATGCCAGCCCCCTTACCTTCGTTTTTGGAATCGATATTCTCGTACTCGCGGGCTTCACGGTAATAGTTACCGGCCTGCTGAAGAGGATGTTCGATCTCAATTTTCTAATTCCTCTCGCGGTCGGGATGATGATCCTGGCCGTCACGCCTATGGTGAACGACGCGCTGCCCGCCACGGGGGGAACTCCCGCCTATCTTTTTTCGGTGTTCGGTGGTGAGGCGTCGTGGTCTTACTTCCCTCTTTTCCCATGGATGGCCTATCCCCTGTTCGGATATTCGGCGTATCTTTTCATGAGGTCGGGATATGCCGGTTTCCTTGACAATGAAAGAGTGTCATCTCTTATGCTGACGGTATGGGCTGTATTCATCGCGTTTACGATCAACTACGGGGTGGATACTGCCGCAAATCTGAAAGAGTACTACCATCACGGAATTACCTACTCGCTGTGGGTGATCGTTTTCACGGCAGGCTTCTCACTCCTCATAAGCAGAATTGTCGCCTACCGCCCGGAGAGCCCTTTCCTCGAGTATTTCTCGCTGATCGGCAGAAATGTAACTCTCGCCTATGTGGTGCAGTGGGTTATAATCGGCAATACCGGTACCGCGGTTTTCCGAAGCCTTGATCTGAGAGACTCATATATTGGTTTGATAGTTGTGGTTTTTATAACAACTGTTGCAGTTTTAGTCAGGGAAAAGGGGTTTCGGTCGATAATTTGGTTATGTCGTACAAAAAATGTAGTTTAGAGCTTTGATACTGGATTTTATACTTATCCGGGAAATACAGAGAAGAACTGGAATTTTTACCTCAACAATTGGCGCAGACAGTCAATGAAACGAATATCCTTCCTCATACTTGTCGCGATCACTTTACAGATATATGTGAACGCGCAAACATCCTCTACCTCCTCCACTGAAGTGGTCGTCCCTTGGGCCGCGAGTTTTTATACCGGCAAAGGAACCGCCCATCTTCATTTTTCCGACTCCCTGAACGGAGTTGGCTTCTGGAGAGATTACTCCGAATACAGCATAACCACTGATGGAGGTGAAACCTGGCGGGACGGCAAGGTTACCGTACAACTCGACAGAATAATGCACATGTTCTCAGTCGGGCGGGATACGCTGGTGGCAATAAGAGACAGCCAGTATGTCTTTCACAGCTTCAATGGTGGTGACACCTGGACCCATGTTACCTCGCTCTGGCCCGGCGAGAGATTTGGTTACGGTCTCTTCTACAACCACAGGCATGGTGTTGTGTTCCCGAAAGAGGGGGGCATTCTACGGTCATCTGATCTGGGCTTAAACTGGAACAACGAGCCTTGGGTGTACAGCAAGGTTGAGGAGAATCCTGTCTATGACAAGGGATATTTATTCGTTATAGAGAGATTCCCTGCCACACCCGGGATACTCTACTCGACGGACAATGGCGCGACATGGGTGAGGGTAGAGTTACCCTCCACTTTGAGTGGATACCGGAAGGTAGGAAAAAGTGAGAACGGTTTCTATGCCGTATCGAACAGCAATATGTTCTATCTACTTTCGATGACGGGTGAGATAATTCACGCTTACAGACCGGGTGGAACTGACATAAGAGGTGGCTACGGATATGTTAGTGACCGTGAGATCTACGCCCTCGACAATGTCGGATGGGGTAACAGGAAACTGCACCGATTCGGTCTCCCCGATACTGCACTTCAGACCCTGACGATCGGCAGCAATTCAATGAATCTGAATTATATCATCCCTACTACTCACGACAAACTCGTGATCTATACGAGGAATGTCGACAAGACCGACGGGATCATGACATTCCACAAACAGGGACACCGGAATTTAAAGATCGAGCAGTTCGATCTGCCCGGTGAAAGCGAAGCTACCACGCTCTTCTTTGTAAACGGGACCAAGGGGTTCGCTGGCCGGACCGACGGAACGATAGTTATGACCATCAACGGCGGAGCAACATGGCTGACGACGACAACCCCCGCTTTGGGGGGAGCGGTTAAGAAATTTGTACAAAGAAGCGAATCTGAATTTGTGGCTATTTGTGCCAACGGGATGATCCTGGAATCACCGGACGGGGGCACGACATGGAATAAGATAGCCTCTAACTTCCATAAAACGATAGTAAGTGCGTCTTTCGCGGGGCGGGACTCGATATTTGTCTGTTCAAGCGACTCCCTATATCTCACCGACCCGACCTGGCAGCAATTCACACCCGTTAATACCGGTTTTAGCGGCGGTTATTTTTCCGATGTCAGTTTCTATGACCGGGTGAACGGATCAGTGATATATGAACATGGTTATTTTGAGAGTAAGTCGCTTGTAACTTCCGATGGAGGTAAAACCTGGACGACAACCGGTTACAGCAGACAGATGTTCAGCCTCGACCCCACAACCCTTGGGCTAAACTACTATATCGCGAGTGAGTTCTCAGTCTGGTATGATGGTTCCCAGGGTGGGTCTGTTAATCAGGAGGGAGTTGTCGCTCACACAGCGCAGCGCCCGGGCGGATTGATCGGAATGTTCTATCAGAACGGTCAACTCTTCTACAATTTTGGTGAAAAGGCAAATTTCCGGAGGGTTTTCCTCGGAGGAGGGATGAACGAACTTCAGGTTGCTCCGGGTGATGCCAACACAGCTTATGCACTCGTTGGCGGGAACAGGCTCTACAGATTCAGGCGTGAAACAGGGCCACCGGCACCTTCAACCATTTTAAGGCGGCTCCCGCTTGACGGCTCCCCCTTTGAGTATCAGAATCTTACATTCAGTTGGGAAGAACCCTGGAGCATGTCACCCATTACAGAATATCAGCTTCAGCTCGCGCTTGGCGACACTTCCAATATTGTGAACGATATTTCCGGCATCGATTCAACCTCGGTGACAGTGACCCTTACGGCTGATTCAACGCTTTACTACTGGCGCGTAAGGGGGGCGAACAGCAACGGCTGGGGAGATTTCAATCGCTGGTTCTCATTCAGGTCTTCAACCCTAGCCTACCAGCCAACCCTTTATACAACCCCGCTTCGCGGTGATCTAACGGCGGCAATAATCCTCCCCGGCGGAAGACTGATCGTGGCAAATAATTACGGTGAGATCGCGAGAACCGACCAGTTACCGGGTAACTGGACCATGGTGGCATCGGGCACAACCTATCCTGTCCTGAGATTTTACTACGACCCGAACAATAATCTTACTTTCTACCTCACAAACGGCAATTTCCTTGGTTACTCAGGAAACAGGGGCTTCACATGGGGAAGAAAAGAAGCACCTTTCGGAAGTATAATGATAATATCCGTGGCTCCGTTGGCTCCTAATAAGATATTCGGTGCCGGAACTTACGGAAGCATTTTTAGAGCGGTCGGGCAACCTGATCCATGGACAAAGCTCTGGTTCGCCCCCGCATACGGGGATCTGAGACACATCAACACTCTCGGAAACAACCTGATAGCCGGGGTTGGTGACAACGGAAACATTACCCTCTCGAACGATGGCGGAGAGACTTTCAGGTATGTCGGTCATGGTGCACCACAAATGTACAAAAGGGTCAGTTTCGCCCCTGACTCAACGATCGTAGTACTGGATCAGTATGGCTCGCGAAAGGTATCGACAGACTTGGGCGTTACCTGGACATCCGAGACATCTGAAGTGCGGGCTCCCGTGAGGGACATGATCACCCAAAACGGCATCTGCGCGGTGATAGACACCCTCGGTGGAATTTACACCGCAGCCGGTCCGACTGCGCCATGGAGATTCAGTAAACTACCTGAAGGCATCTCACCCATGGGTGTTGAAATCTCCGGTGATACTGTCCTGATCACCGCGAGGGGCAATAAACTTTATTACATCAAGATCAACCCGGGTAACCCCGTAGGCGTGGATGACGAACCCGTCATCCCCAGGAAATTCACCCTTTCGCAGAACTTCCCCAACCCGTTCAACCCTGAGACCGTGATCCGTTTCGCGTTGCCCGTTTCCGGTTACGCGAAGGGCGTGGTTTACGATTTTCTCGGGCGTGAAGTTGCAACTCTGATAGATGGTGAAAAAAGTGCGGGAGCTCATGAAGTCAAGTTTAATGCTTCCGGGCTTCCTTCAGGCATTTACATCTTCCGGCTTGAGGCGGGTAAAAATTCGGCGGTTGTAAAGATGATATTGCTGAGGTAGTTAAACGTGTACATTGTAACGCAGATCGAATTAGGTATTTTTTAAGGCGATGGCTATGAAAAAGATTTTGTTGTTGTTCCTGATGCTCGTGTTAACGGCCCACTCACAGTTGAAGTGGGAGTTGATAGGGGCAAATCCGACTTACAACGACATCAAGGGTTCGTGGTCGTTCAACGACTCAACCATGATAATTGTGGGCACTTCAGGGATGTGCATGAAAACAACAAACAGCGGTGCATCGTGGATACGGGGTGAGATAAATGGTACAGCCGCGTATCTTTCCGGAGTCTGCTTTCCCACACCTGATTATGGTTACATTTTCGATTCAGACAGGAACTTCTACCAATCGACCGACGGGGGACTTACCTGGTCTTTTAAATACTTCATGAATGAATATGAACCAACCGCGATCGCTTTCAAGGATTCGTTAACCGGTTTCTGGGGCATTGGCAACCGGCTCAGGCGCACAACCAACGGAGGAAGCAGCTGGACATCTCTGCAAAGTCTGTACGGTGACATGAATTGCGTGAAGTTCGTTGGAAACACTTTGTATGTGTCTTGCTACAGGCAGTATAACTTTCACCGGTTATACCGGTCGACTGACATGGGCGCCAGCTGGGACACACTTTACCGTGATGATTACAAGGGAATAAAAGCTCTGGATGTAAATTCGCGGGGTGACATCTTCGTGGGAGGTACATATTTCGTGGCCCGCTCAACCACTAATGGCACCACCTGGGAGATATTGCCCTCACCCACCTATGAGATCACTGATATTGAATTTCTTGATGATACAACTATCGCTATCGGCGGAACGGGGGCTTACATAAGCCGTAACCTTGGCACGACATTCACCCATGTTCAGGACGGTGCCAATTTATGGCAGGTTGAGGCCGCGGGTAACAACACCTTCCTCATGGGCAGGTCGGGTACAATTTTCAGATCTACCGACAAAGGGCTCAATTGGACGGTAGTGAACAAAATGGGCTACGGCGCGCACTATGCCGCCTGCTTCTTGAGCCGTGACACGGGTTTCCTTTCGGGAATGGAGATAAGGTACGGAAATGGCAATAACTACCTTAAGAAAACGACGGATGGATGCAGGACTTGGACAGACATCCCCTTTCCGGCGGGAGGTGTCCCCGCGAGGGAGATCTACTTCTTAAAGAACGGAACGACGGGATTCCTTCACCGGGACAGGGAGATAATGAGGACTGTGGATGGCGGAATGACCTGGGCAACCGTGACGGCACCATTGAACGCCAATGACACGCTTCGGAAGTTTTTCTTCAGGGATGACCTGAACGGATATATCGCCAGTTTCAATCAATATTACTTTAAGACCACTGATGGCGGGCTGAACTGGACGCGGGAGCAGATAAACACCAGTTCGTCTTTGATGGAATTTTACTTTCTGAACGAGCAGGTTGGTTTCGTGACGAGGAAAAACAATATTGTAGCGAAGACCACAAACGGGGGGCTGACATGGTCGGACAAGCATTTTTCGACCTCGGGTAAGGCACTGGGAATTAATTTTGTTAACGACCAGTATGGTTTCGTTTACGCGACCGAAAACGGGGCTTATACCATCAGTCAGGGCGAGGCGTGGATGCTCACCAACAGTTCAATCCCGAAGATGTTGGATGTTGATCACTGCGACAATCTGAACGGGATCGCGATAATCTGGGCCGACCCCCACCCCTATTCATTTCATGTCGGCAAGACAAGGGACGGTGAGACCTGGATGAGGCAGTCTCTGCCTGTTCAAAGGGTTGAGCCGGCATTCATTGAGCTGGCAGACAGAACAACCGGCTATATTTTTGCATCCAATAATGTCATAATCAAACTTACCGACACCGCTTTGACATCAGTCGAGGAAGAATACGTTTTGCCCCATGAATTCACCCTTTCGCAGAACTACCCCAATCCGTTCAACCCTGAGACCGTTATCCGTTACGTGTTGCCCGCTTCCGGTTACGTGAAAGGTATTGTTTACGACTTTCTCGGTCGCGAAGTCGCAACCCTGATAGATGGTGAAAAAAGTGCGGGATCTCACGAGATAAAATTCAATGCT
>RHKR01000555.1 GCA_008363265.1 Chlorobiota bacterium | reverse complement strand
AGGTGAGCCGTATCAAATATCTTTATTGCCAGTTCTTCTCTGTTCATAACCTGTTGATCTTTGTTTTTAATTGTTCTGCGTTGCCCGTTACCCGTTGCCCGTTACCCGTAGCGATCCGCCTCGGCGGAGCGAGTAGTGAGTAGTGATCCGTCGCCGAGGACCACACTACCCCACCAACCCCAAACCCCATACACTCCACACTCCACACTCCACACTAAATCAAGGTACCGGATCATGCCCGCTCCCGCCCCATGGGTTACAGCGGAGTATGCGCCAGATTCCGAGGGCGAGCCCTTTAATTGGTCCGTGTTTCTTCAGGGCTTCGATCATGTAGCTTGAGCAGGTCGGAGTGAATCTGCAGCTCGGCGGAAACAGAGGCGAGATCAGTATCTGATATCCTCTTACAACAGCCACCAGAACCGCCACAAACGGATAACCAACTAATTTGAAAATGATCTTTAACTTATCAGTCACAACTGACCACTCACCTCTAACCACTAACCACTAACTAACCCCGTCCCCTCACATCAAGCCCCCAATACAGCTTGTTCCTAAGCACATTGAAGTAGCTTGAGTCCTTGGTTCTAACCAGTCGCAATGGGTCTTTCCCTTTCACTATATCGATCGCGAAAGGTGAGGTTAGCTCGTTAACGCGCTGTCCGTCGCAGTTTATTGAAAATTTTACGGGGTGTGAGGAAACCTCGACACGGATGGTCATATCGGCAGGAAGCACGATCGGCCTCATGGTCAGGCTGTGCGGACATATGGGGCTTATCACTACCACATCAGCGCGGGGGTTAACAATCGGGCCGCCGGCTGACATGGAATAACCCGTTGAACCTGTCGGTGTGGCGATGATCAATCCATCGGCAGAAAATCCGGAGACGAGTTCACCGTTCGCGAAGAGGCTGATCTCCATCATCTTGGGCCAGCCGCCTTTTTCGATAACGATATCGTTGATGGCGAAGATATCACAGTCGCCGGTCTGCTCACTTTTCCCTTCGAGAACTATCCTCTCCTCGATGGAATAGTCGCCGGCTTTTATCTCTTTGATCGCCTCGTGGAGTGTTTCCTTGTGGATCTCGGTGAGGAATCCGAGCTTGCCAAAGTTAATGCCGACTATCGGTTTTCCGCTCTGAAGTGTTTTCGAAGCAGTGCTAAGCAAGGTGCCGTCACCTCCAAGTGAGATGATGATATCTGAAGAAGCAACCATCGTCTGATCGTCAGAAAAGCAATAATTCCGCAACATTTCTTCGGTTACGAGGGGGGTCATCGAGTCACTGATACAACACTCGAAACCTTCACGGATGAGTGCTTTCGCGACAGTAAGTACCGCTTCGGCGATCTTTTCCTTACCCGTGTTGGCTATTATGCCGGCCTTCATTTCGCTCCAGAAGTTTCACATATTTGGTGAAAACGTAGTTCATTGAATAGAAAGAGAGAATAAAACCGTGAGCCCCGTCGAGGAACCCGGTTTTAAGAAAATACATCTTTAAAAATACGGATAAAGCCCGTATATAAGCAGAGAATATCCCGGCCCTTTTCCCCTCATTGAAGAGCTGATCCGCGGCGAGGGAAGTGTAGTGATTGAACTTCGAGTAATAGTGCTCTGATGATGGGTCGGTGAAATGGTCGAGCGGGTGTTTTAATTCACCTTCGCTGCCCCGGTGGTCGAGCCCTTCATGCACCATGTTGTCGTTGAACTTCACTTCTTTCCTGTTGAAGAGGCGCGGTACCCTCCCGGGCCACCAGCCGCAGTGCCTGATCCATTTGCCGAGGAACCAAGCGCGCCGCGGGACTGAGTAGATCACATGCTCCGGGGTTACGCTTTTCCACTTTTTAAGTTCTTCTTTAAGTTCTGGCGTAATAGCTTCATCTGCGTCGATCCAGAATATCCAGTCGTTGCTTGCCGAGTTGACCCCCATTTGCTTGGTTTTGGCATAACCCTGCCACTCAATTACGGTGAATGAGACATCCG
>RHKR01000554.1 GCA_008363265.1 Chlorobiota bacterium | reverse complement strand
TCTATTTTGGCGGGCAATTGTTAGACTCAATCCCGGATCACACTTTTTATTTCTCATTTCAGGACAGTTCTAAGAATACGCTATTCCTCAAGGGACAGAATTGGCCAATAGATTTTAATGGTGATGGGTGGGAGGAATTTGTTGGAATTAAGAATAGTTTCCCTACCAAAAGCGGTAGTATCATTTTCTTTGAAACGGGTAGCACAGACACACTACCTACCTATCACATGCTCTCGGATTCAAATATGCATCCGGATTTTTTAGGTAACCATTCATCGGTATTTCAACAATTTGCTGACATTGAGGGAGATGGTTGTACAGATATTTCAATGGAATACCGACCAATGAACATCCCTGGTAGAGAATTCAGGAAATTTTATTACGGTAATCCCTCATTTTCATTCGCAGATACTTTTAAGATATATGATACGACGAATGTCATAGCGGTTAACGATATGAATGGTGATGGCAAGGGAGAAATTGTTCTTCGCAATACAGGAAGCATTTTTCCCTACTGGTACACCAAAACAATTTCTTTCGGCAGTAAACCCCCAAACCTGTCCGAAGAAGCAGGGCTAAATCTGCAAAACTCGGCAACCACTTATACCGTTCCAGTAGGAGATTTGAACAAGGATGGTTATCACGATCTGATCATTCACATTTCTTACTATCTGGCACGACTGTTTCTCGGTGGTAACCCGATACCCGCAGAGAAAGCGGATGAATATTAATTTAGTTTCGATAATAAACCCAACTTTTCTGGAAGGATAGGAGATGTGACAGGTGACGGAGTTGATGACATCTGTATTGGAGAGAATGCGGAGTACCAGGGTGGTTTCCCTCTGATAAATAATCGGGTCTATATTATGAAGGGAGTCAGAAAACCAACAGGTGTTGAGGATGAGTCAAGAACAGAACTTCCGGCGGAGCTGACGATACGGACAAGTCCAAACCCTTTCAACGGGAGTACAAAAGTTAATTACACTCTCCCCGGGGAAGGGATGGTAGATCTGAGGGTTTATGACACAATAGGGAGGGAGATACACAAAAGTACCTCTTTCAGAACAAAAGGTGAGCATAGTGAGATGATTGATTTCAGCATGTTTAATGTTTCGAGCGGGGCATACATGATAAGGGTTTCTTCCTCTTCAGGGGACGGCAAAGCGACTGCTACTGTAAAGGTGGTCTATATTAAATAATCACAGGATGTGGCACCCCTACGGGGAGCGACTTAATTTGATCACTATTCTACAAACATTGCACCCCTGCGGGGAGCAACTTCGCCGCGGCAAAATCCACGGTCTATAAAAATCCCTCCGCGAAAATCTGTCTCACTTGCCCCTTCGGGGTCAGCGTGCATCTCCCACAGGGACAAGTGCGGCTGTCAAAAATCCGCTTCGCCGTGGCGAAATCACCGGTCTATAAAAATCGCTCCGCAAAAATCTATCTCACTTGCCCCTTCGGGGTCAGCGTGCACCTCCCACAGGGACAAGTGTGTTAAATCCCCGTAAGGGGCAGGCCTGCTGAGAAAAAAAAGAGGCTGTCCTTTGCGGGGCAGCCTCTCTCATTTATCACTTCATTCATCAACATTAGGTATACTAATCTGTGGCGGTAACGCCTTCTTCAGGTGTGTCATCGTCCTTCATTTCTTCCGTTTTTTCACCCTCTTCACCCTCAAGCTCTTTTAGTCTCGCGAGTTCAAGCGGATGTTCTGCTTCCATGAGTTCCTCGCTCATCATACCGTCGAGGAAGGCTGTATTAAGCGGATACACTTCAGGGTTGAAAATAACGAAATAGAAGTGCCATACAATGATGGCGAGGGTCGCCAGCCAGGCTTCGTAGTAGTGGATCAGGGTTGAAATATCAAACCAGATCTTCGGAGCGCGGGCGAGGAAGAAGTGCTGGATGCGCTGTTTCTTGTCCATGCGAACATAGAACTTGCCTTCCTCTTTCATCTTTTTGATGTGGTGTTTGTGTTTCTTTTTCTC
>RHKR01000038.1 GCA_008363265.1 Chlorobiota bacterium | reverse complement strand
GAGGAAAACGGTCTCAGTTTCCTTCTGGGCAAAAACATTGAAAACAAGGGCCGGGCACTCTTCCGGATGATGGACAGGCGCAGCGCGATCGAAACCTTGAAGCGCGCCACGTCAGTTTACGAAGCCGCGGGTGATTCTACAGGCCTCGGTTCGGCTCTCAATAACATCGGGTTTATTTATTGGCAGGAGTCACGGTTCGACAGTGCCATTATTTACTTTAACAATGCACTTGAGGTCAGGGCAAAACTCAGGAACAACGACCACCACGCCACCACACTTAACAACCTGGGTACGATCTATTTCAACTGGTCACTCTATGACAAGGCCCTCGACTACTTCATGAAATCGCTCGACTTGCAGAAATCGATCGATAACGCCTACGGAATTACGATCAGCCTTTCAAACATCGGTCAAGTCTACAGTGAAACATCCCAGCACGAGGAAGCGATCATCTATTACCGGGAGAGCCTGGAGTACGCATTCAGGTCGAAAGACACTTCGGTTATCGGATATGCCTATCATGGTCTCGGCTCTGCTTATGAGCATATCAACACCGACTCCTCAGGTTTCTATCTGAAGCTGTCACTTGATACCTACCGGGAGACCGACGACCACCGGGGGATCATGTTGGGTCTGAAGGGGGTGGGTGAGTACTATCTGAAGCAAAAGAACCTTGAAATTGCAGAGATGTATTTCAGACAGATGCTTGATCTCGCCCGTGAACAGAATATAATTCTGCGCGAAGCGGAAGCACTTCAGGGCCTCGGAAATGTCAACCTTGCAACCGGTAACCTGGATGCCGCTAAAAAGTATTTTGAACTTGGGATCCGGGCAGCCACGGATGTTAACAACAAAATGATCCTGAGCGGCATCTTTCGTTCGCTGAGCGAAATTTATGAAAGAAACGGCGACCGGGATTCGTCACTGATAACACTGAAGCGCCACCTCGACTATGCCAGACTCATCGGGGAAGAGGAAATGAGCCGCAGGCTGATCGGACTTAAAAACAAGTTCCGGTTCCAGAAATACGAGGATGATCTTCAGCAGCAGATATTCCGTAATGATATTCAGAAGCTGATCATTATTGCCTCAGCACTCCTGCTGATCCTGGTGGCGGTTATCGCTTTCCTCCTCTACCGCATTTCGAGGAAAAAGGAACTGGCCAATCAAATACTTTCGGAAAAGAATACGATGATCGAACTGCAGGCCAACGAACTGGCTTCAGCCAATCAGGAACTGACAGCCCTCGGGAGATCGAAAGACAAACTTTTCTCGATCATATCGCACGACCTCAGAAGTCCGTTCCAGATATTCCTCGGGAATACCGACCTGTTAATGAACGATTACAGCTCAATGACCGATGCAGAGCGGCTTGAGTTCATCAGAATTTTAAAGGAAACGGCCGACAACACCTATTCGCTGGTCGAAAACCTTCTGCACCTTTCCGCATCCCGTACCGGCACGCTCGAGTTTAATCCTGTCAGATTCGATATCGTTCCTGTCATCAATGATGTTCTCAAACTTTACCGTCCTCAGGCCCTGGCTAAAAAAGTGGAACTTCTTTGCCGGACCCCGGAGGGCCTCGAGGTTACGGCCGACAATAATATGATCAGGATCATCCTTCGGAATCTCTTGAACAATGCTGTGAAATATTCATGCGAAGGGGGCACGGTCGAAGTGTCTGCAACCCGGTCAGATGATAGAACGATAATAACTGTCCGTGACAACGGAACCGGCATGGAGAGGGAAATACTTGACAACCTCTTTCAGATGGGGAAAGTAAGATCTCAACCCGGAACCTCGGGAGAAAAGGGAACAGGCCTTGGTCTTGGACTTTCACGTGAATTTGCCCAAAAGCACGGAGGTAACCTTGAGGTGCACAGCGAACCGGGCGTGGGGACTGTGATCACCATGACTCTTCCCGGTTGAAGAACCGGCAGGAACTTTTTAAGCCCTCTTTTTGTCTAAACAAGATGGATGCACTTTGAAGAATGGTTGTTGAACTCTTTGCCATAATTCATAGATCATTCACAATATTAGAGCGATCCGTATTCGACTGATGAAGCAGCGGATCAACTTGGAGGAAATATAATGTCTTTCAATATTAATAAATTCACTGTCAAGGCTCAGGAGACGATCCAAAAAGCTCTTGAAATAGCCGGCAGTTACGGAAATCAGATAATCGAACCGGTTCACCTCCTCGCTGCACTTATCGAGGAAAAAGGTGGTATTGCGGATTCACTCATCCAGCGGACAGGAGCCAACAGCGACCGGCTCCGCATCAAGGTTTCGGCCGGGATGGATAACCTCCCCAAGGTTAGCGGGGATGCCGTTAGCGATCCGAAACTTTCGCCCGCCACTTCTTCAGTTTTCGACCGCTCCATGAAGCTCGCTGCCGAGCTCAAGGATGAGTATGTCTCAACCGAGCACCTTCTGATGGCTTTGGCGGAGGACAATGGAGATGCAGGCCGCCTGTTAAAAGACGCAGGGGTTGCCGGTGACGACCTCTCCCGTGCGATTGAAACAGTCCGCGGCGGAAGCCGGGTCACCTCACAGAATGCCGAGGATACCTACGCCTCACTCCAGAAATTCGGCAGAAATCTCAACGACCTCGCCAGAGCCGGAAAACTCGATCCCGTTATCGGACGGAACGATGAGATCCGCCGTGTGATGCAGGTGCTCTCCCGCAGAACCAAGAACAACCCTGTACTTATCGGCGAACCCGGCGTGGGTAAAACTGCCATCGCCGAAGGCATAGCACAGCGTATTGTCTCCGGTGATGCCCCCGAAACAATTAAATCGAAACAGATCGTGGCCCTCGACATCGGCGCACTGATCGCCGGCACACAATACAGAGGTCAGTTCGAAGAGAGACTTAAAGCTGTGATCAAGGAAGTGCAGAACTCCAACGGTGGAATAGTTCTCTTTGTAGATGAGCTCCACACTCTTGTAGGCGCGGGTAAAACCGAAGGGGCAATGGATGCCGCAAACATCCTGAAACCTGCCCTCTCCCGGGGTGAACTCCACTGCATCGGTGCCACCACCCTCGACGAATATCAGAAATACATCGAAAAAGATGCCGCCCTCGAGCGCCGCTTCCAGCCCGTAATGGTGATGGAACCGGATGAGGAAGACTCGATCTCGATCCTCCGCGGTCTGAAAGAGAGATACGAAGTTCACCACGGAGTGAGGATCACCGACGGCGCCATCGTGGCCGCTGTACAACTTTCGAACAGATACATAAGTGACAGGTTCCTCCCCGACAAGGCGATCGACCTGATCGATGAGTCGGCTTCACGCCTCAGAATGGAGATCGACTCGATGCCTGAGGAGCTCGACATCCTCGAAAGGAAGATCAAACAGCTCGAGATCGAAAAAGTTGCCCTCACCCGCGAAAAGGATGAAGCCTCGATCAAAAGACTCGAAGACCTTAACCGCGAACTTGCCGAGCTGAATGAGGAGCGGAACGGCATTAAGGTCCACTGGGACAGCGAAAAAGAGAAGATACAGCACATCCGCGAGATCAAATCGCAGATCGAAAAGCTCCGCGCCGACTCCGAAATGTTCGAGCGCGAGGGGCAGCTCTCAAAAGTCGCCGAGATCCGCTACGGCACACTTCCTGAAATGGAACGAAAGCTTAACGACGAGACCACTGATCTTAACAGGATCCAGGCCGGAAAACGCCTTCTGAAAGAAGAGGTTGAGGCAGAAGATGTGGCTGAAATCGTTTCCCGCTGGACAGGTATCCCCGTCACCAGAATGCTCGAAGGGGAGAGAGTGAAACTGATGAACCTCGAGGCACAGCTTCATAAACGTGTGGTAGGACAGGAAGAAGCGGTTTATGCCGTTGCGAATGCCGTTCGCAGATCACGTGCCGGCCTGCAGGATGCCAACAAACCCACCGGCTCATTTATATTCCTGGGAACAACCGGTGTCGGAAAAACCGAGCTTGCAAAAGCCCTCGCGGAAGCTCTCTTCGATGACGAGCACGCGATGATCAGGATAGACATGTCGGAGTATATGGAGAAATTCTCCGTCACACGCCTTATAGGTGCTCCTCCCGGATATGTCGGTTACGAAGAAGGCGGGCAGCTTACGGAAGCGGTCAGAAGAAGACCCTATTCAGTGATACTCCTCGATGAGATCGAGAAGGCACACCCAGATGTATTCAATGTGCTCCTTCAGGTGCTTGATGACGGCAGACTGACCGACAACCAGGGAAGAACCGTTGATTTCAAGAACACGATCATCATTATGACATCGAACCTCGGTTCACACATCATCCAGGAAGCGCTCGCCAACGGGAATGATGAAGATATCGATACAATGATGGGCGGCCTGCGCGTCCAGCTCTCCGAGTTGCTGCGGAAGACCATCCGTCCCGAGTTCCTGAACAGGATCGATGATGTAATTCTATTCAAACCTTTGAGCCAAAAAGAGATCAGAAGGATAGTTGATATCCAGCTGGAGACGGTAAAAGCGATGCTCGCCGCCAAGGATATGGCATTTACCATTACGGAAGAAGCCGAAGACTGGCTTGCCGATCTTGGTTACGACCTTTCATACGGCGCGCGCCCGCTGAAGCGTACGATCCAAAAGTATGTGATCAATCCCCTGGCGCAACTCCTCATCGCGGGTGAGTTCAGCGAAGGTGACACCATTGTCGCCTCCGTCGACGACCGCGGCAGGATCGTCTTCAACAAAGGATAAAATTCCCCTTGTCAGAGACCGGCTAGAATTCACCGGTCTCTGACCTTCATTTCTTATATTTACTATCCATATTTAATAACTTGGTATTTCCGGTTGAAACATACTCTTTTCGCGCTTCTGCTGTTTACCCTTATGACTGCCGTCCACCCGCAAACCACGGATTCCGTGACTGTTGTAGCAGGTGCGGAGTACTCGATGGGTGGTTTCGGCAGGTTCTTTCTCGGCGATCAGTGGCGCGAAGTGTGGGCAACGCCGGTGCGGGTGCCCGTTCTTGATCTGAAAACATTTGCGGGAGGTCTGATCCCCGAAAAAAGGGGTGGAGGAATGCAGACCAAAACCCTCCATTTCAAGGGGAAAGACGGACAGAAGTGGAAATTCCGCTCCCTCAACAAGTTCCCTGAGGTTACACTTCCCCCCGATGTTCAGGATACTTATGTTGCCGATTACATAAAAGACCAGATCAGCGGTTCACATCCCGTGGCACCACTTGTTCTCACCCCTTTCATGGATTCGCTCGGAATTCTGAACGCGCCTCCCACGCTCTGGTTCATGCCCGATGATCCCATCCTTGGAGAGTTTCGTGAGGAGTATAAAAACCTCACCGGTACGATGGAGGTGAACCCCGATGATGAAAAGGAAGCACCATTCGCGAACGCGGAGAAAGTGGTTTCGACTGAAAAACTGATCTTCCGCCTGATGGATAAAAGGGAAGAGAAGGTTGACGGTGCTGCTTTCCTCACAGCGAGGCTGTTCGATGTCTGGGTTAACGACTGGGATCGCCACATGGGGCAGTGGAATTGGGCGAAATACACAGTTAACGGCCAAGAGATCTGGCGACCGGTCCCCAAAGACCGCGACCGCGCCTTCTCGAAGTTTGACGGCTTCCTCCCCTGGGCATCAACTTTGATGATACCTCAATGGAAAAGCTTCGGTTTTGATTTTGAACCCGTCGAATTTGCAACATGGAGCGGCCGCTACCTCGATAAAAGATTCCTGAGTGAGTTAACCCGGCAGGAGTGGGATTCGGTCACCAACTTCGTGGTCGCCCGTCTCACAGACGAGTTGATCGATACAGCCCTTTCCCGTTTCCCGAATGAGTATAAAGCCGCTTCGGTGGCCGGAATCAGGGAGAAACTGATCTCCCGCCGCGATAAACTGCCGGCGTTCTCGGATGAATTCTTCAGACATATCAACTCGGTAGTGGATATCTTTGCCTCCGACAAGGATGACCGCGTTGATATCACCCGCACCGACACTTCAACCATTGTGACTGTTTCAGGTATTAAGAAAAAGGAAATCCGGGTGCTTTACCGCAAGGAGTTCCCCGGTGATCTGACAGAAGATATCCGCATCCACCTTGCAGACGGGGACGACAAAGTGGTGATCAGAGGGGAAGTTGATTCGGGCCCGCTCATCAGGATCGATGGCGGTAAAGGTGACGATTCACTCATCGACTCATCAAAAGTACGGGGCTGGTTTCTCAATTTTCTCCCGATCCCCCGTGCTGAGAACAAGAACAGGTTCTACGACGACAGTCCCACAACTTCAGTCATTTGGGGACCGGGGACCAACTTTTTCCTGCAGGATTGGCAAGCACCAAAAGACACTCTTGAACTGCTTGAGCCCACAATGCTCGAGCACGGCCGCGGTTACGGAGTCTATCCCGTGATCGATATCGGCTCAACACTGGGAGTCCAAATCGGCGGCGGACCGATAATCACGAACTACGACTTCAGAAAACGGCCATGGGACTCATGGATGGCGTTTTACGCCTCCTACGCGACATGGACGAAAGATTACGACGTCGATTTCATCGGCCACTTCAGATCGATCATCGAAGGCACCACGGTAACTTTCAAAGCCTATCGTAAAGCCGTTGATTTCAATAACTACTATGGATTCGGCAACCATACCACATTCGACTATGATCTGTATATCGATGGAAACTACAGGATAATGCGGCGGGCTATCGGCGGTGAGGTGGGAATAAACATCCCGTGGAGCCATGGTTACAGCAACTATTTTAACTTGAGGCTGCTCGATCTCGATGTGGGGCTCCCAAATTCCTCCCTGCTGCAAGGTTACCGGGAGGGAAATTACGGGGTTGGAAGGCTGTCGCTCCTTACACTGAGCACCGGGATCATCTTCGACGACCGTGATCATGCCGAACTGCCACTTTCAGGCTGGTACATGAAAGCGGGTGGCTCGATAACCCCTAAAGTATTTAACGCGAGGGATATTTTCTGGTCGGCCAATTTCGATCTGCGTGGATACCTGCCGCTGGGTTTTATAGAGAATTCGGCATTTGCTGTCAGGTTTATGGGAGAAAAGGTCGGCGGGGTTTACCCATTCCACATGGCGGCATTCCTCGGCGGATCGAAGAGCCTGCGTGGCTACCGTGGTGAAAGATTTTCAGGTGACGCGTCACTGTACGGCACCGCAGAAGTGAGGATCGAACTGGGGTCGGTCAAGACGATCATCTGGTCGAAACTGGGAATTTTCCTCTTCACCGAAGCAGGGAGGGTCTTTAGGAACGGTGAGGAGTCTGACCTTTGGCACACATCGAACGGCATCGGGGCCTACCTTTCATTCCTTGACCGCGGCATCATAGTCTCCGGAACTGCAGGCATCTCCCGTGAGCAGTTCAACCTTTTCGTTGATACGGCTGTCAACTTTTAATCACGAAAGCACCAAAAAGTTATGATTCAGGATCCGCCGTGGAGGAATGAGCGATGTTTTTTCCGCGTTCATCCGCTCAATCAGTGTGTATCCGCGTCCTGATCAAAACTTCTTTGTGCCTTCGTGCAATTTTAGTCGGTCATTACATAAAATTAAAGAAACCGCTCTCTTCTTCCTCGTCGTCGTCACCGGTTGAAGCTTTTTTCTTCGGTTTTTTCTGGTATTTGAGGGAATTTCTCTCCCAGAAAACACCGTCGAAATAGCCCTGGATCGAATTGTCGCTCTCAGCCATCTCAAGCCGGTATTCGGTAGTGGCGGCGTATAGTCTCTCGATCTCGATGCCGACATAATGCCTGTTCAGTTTTTTCGCTACAACCGAGGAAGTTCCTGAACCCAGGAAGGGGTCGAACACAACATCCCCCTCATTCGAGGAGGCGAGTATCAACTTGGCGATAAGTTTTTCAGGTTTCTGGGTCGGGTGGTCTGTGTTTTCTGACATCGACCAGTATGGAATCGTGATATCGGTCCAGATGTTGGAAGGATGTGTCATTCTGAATCTTCCCTCGTCCGAGTCCGCCCAGTCCTTTGGTTCGCCGTCCTCTTTATAGGGGGCGATCACTGAGCGTTTTTCCTTTACTGCATCGAGGTTGAAGGTGTAGTCGTTACCGTTGGTAAAGAACCAGATATCTTCCATCGCGTTCTTCCAGTTCTTGCTGGCGCCACGTCCTTTGTCACGCTGCCAGGTTATCCTGTTCCTCAATCTGAAATATTCATTGGCTACAGCGAAGATGGAAAGGGAGCTTATATAATCGCCGCATATGTAGATGGTTGCCTCAGGCTTCAGTAACCTGATCAACTGAGGCAGCCAGCTCCTGAGATAGGTTGAATATTCTTCAATGGGGAGTTTTTTAAATTTGGATGATCCGAACTCCCGGTCGAGATTGTACGGCGGATCAAGGATCAGGAGATCAACGAATCCGTCAGGCAGATACTTGATGACGTCGAAGAGGTTTCTGTTTATCGTCTTGTCAAGTATGTCATCGAGTGTGACGGGAGCGTCAATACTGATCAACTTCTCAGAGTATTCCTCGATCTGTTTTTCAGTAAGCGCTATCGTCTTGTTTCTTTTAGCCTTTGAAGGAGGCATGTTTACTCCTAAATTTTATGTGCTTGCTGCAAATATACACTTATATCTATAAAAATGGTTATTTGCCACAATTTGTTCCAATTTGGTCATTTCTTCTTCAGCACAACGCCTGAAGATGCAGGAAGTGTTATCTTTCCTTTTGCGTTGCCGAGGCTCTTGGTGCCGGCTTTTTCGCCGTTCACCAGTATCTCGAAGTTGCCCTTAGGGAGTGTGAACTCCATTTTCCTGTCGCGGTTCGCGTTGAAGAGAACAACGAAATGATCTTTTCCGTGAGTAAGCTCGTAGCCGAGTGTGAACTCATCTTTCAGATCCATGAACTTTACATCCTCATACTCAGCGCGGCGGAACGCCTTATAGGTATTACGGAGCTTGCCGAGACCCGAGTAGTAGTTCACGAGCTCCTTGTTCATGTCGGCATGCTTGTAGTTAATGTAGTTCACCTCGTTGTCCTTGTCGTAGGTGTTGTGGTCAACTTTTCCGCGGAGGGGATCGTTAACGTCTACATCGGCAGGAACAACCTTGGTTCGGGCATATTCCTGACCGGCATGGATCATCGTCATACCCTGAGAGGTATAGAGGAAGAGGGCTCCGAGTTTGTTCAGTTTCATCTGTTCAGGGGTTAGCTTCGCGAGTTTATCCACATCGAGAACTGTCTGCCCTTCTTTCAGGTCGCCGAGCCCGATCCTGATGAAATCACCGAGTGTATAGCCATCGTGCGCCTCAAGGTAGTTTACCGAGTGCTCTTTTTTACGGAAGAGGCCTTTATCGTCCCTGATCAGGGTGCCGTTCACATAGCTTTTAATTCTTTCGGGGGTGTTGTCGCCGAACCATTTCTGGAATATCCATCCGTGGTTGTTCTTGGGGTTCTCTCCCTTTACTCCGTTGCGGATCTGGTCGTTCCACGCGCCCCACTCCCTCGCGGAGAAGCCTTTAGGATCGTAGCCGCCGCCCCAGGGCTCACAAACTATCACCACATCCGGGTTTACTTTTCTGAGTTCCTTGCTGATCTCCTCAACGGTTACCCAGTCGATGAGCTTGCCGAGGTCGAATCTGAAGCCATCGATGTGATATTCATTCATCCAGTAGATGAGGCTTTCGATGATCAGTCTGCGCGCCATCGGAGCCTCGGTTCTGAAGTCGTTGCCGCAGCCGCTTTGGGCAATGTAGCTGCCGTCGGGGTTTAACCGGAAGTAATATTTCGGGTCGATCTCTTTGAAACTGCCGAGTTCATACTCTGAAATGTGGTTATAGACCACATCCATCATAACGCCGATACCCTCTTTGTGGAATGTACGGACCATCTCTTTGAAGTGGTGGCGGGCTTTATCCGAGTGCCCCATCCACTGGTTCCAGCGGAATTTCGACCAGTCTTCGGCATAGTAGGTCTCAGGCGCGAAGAACGCGGCGGTCATGTAGCCCCAGTGATTCCTCTCGTAGTTGTTCCAGGTGTTGAAACGCCCGGCCATCGAGTCCCTGAACGGGATCTCGACATTTCCGAACTCCTGTGCGGGGAGCAGCTCGATCGTGTTTACATTGAGTGATTTGATGTAGTCGATGCCGCCCTTTATCCCTTTTTCAATAAGGCCTTTGTAGGTGCCGGGCTTTTTGGCTCCTGATGAGGGGTGTGCTGTCTGGTCGCGGAGGTGCATTTCATAAACAATAAGGTCACGCCAGTCGCGCTGGATCCATTTGTTCTTCTTCTCTTTTCCCCAATCAAAATCGCCATCCTTCACCACGATCCCTTTTCTCGGGTTCATATAGGTGTTGAAGGTGGCCACTGATTTGGCATAGGGATCGAGGATGAGGATCTTCGATTTTTTAGCGGCATCATCTTCAGGATTGATGATAATATAGCCGTAGAAGAGGCCGTACTGTTCACCCTTTATCGAGGTTTCCCAGACTCCGTCTTTGTCTTTGTGCATCTTGAACTCCTGGCCGGTCTCATCCTCAACGGTTTTGAAGGTTTTCAGGGTGGCGGAAAGGGCTCTCGGTGCGAAGACACGGAAAATGGTGTTGCCGTCTTCAACGAATGCGCCGAGCTTCTTGTCGGAGTAGGCGTTCATAAAATCATCGGCCTTCTGGGCCTTGATAATCGTGTGCGACATCAGTATCATCACCACTAATATTGATAAAAATCGATTTCTTGACATGGTTATGGTTCCGTATTGTTTTTAAATAACAGGATGTCAAATTTAACAAAAAGAGGGGAGATAAGGGTTGGGGGAGGGGGAAACAGGTGATGATCACCAGTTAAAATAAAAACGCGGAAACAGTCAGGATGAAAACCCGTCTGTCTCCGCGACTACTTAAGATTGTGGTTTAGGCGAGGAAGCTCTTGAGCATCCAGGCATCTTTTTCGAAACCTTCGGCAAAGCCGTAAAGCATGCCGGCTGTGATCTCTTCCTCAAACTCCTTCTGCATCTCCATGGCGCTCTCTTTCATTTTTTTCGCCAGAGCGGTCAGGTCAGCAGCGAGGTTCTGAGCCATTG
>RHKR01000037.1 GCA_008363265.1 Chlorobiota bacterium | reverse complement strand
AGCAGATCAAGGATATCTACGTGGGCAGAACACTCCCCGTTGCAGTTCCATTCCGTGGTGATTTCGCCAACCTGAGTGATGCCATCGTATCAATTAAAGTGGATACACTCCGGTATATTCTCCGGCACACGAAAGACGGACTATATTCAGCTCCTGCTACAGTTCGCGCGAGGGCGGGCAAGACATATGAGATACTCGTTTCGTGGGAGAATCTTTCGGCAGGTGCGATAACAACAATTCCGGATGCCGGTTCGATTGGTGGAGTCTACATGGTGAATTCAAAAAATGACACAGGTAAAACGATCAGGGTGATGAGTGCCGAGATCACCCCCCGCGGTTCGGAAACATACGCCATTACATGGCTGTCATACACCCAGACCGGTCAGATCTACGCCGAGGACACCAGGTACAATACTGTAATGAAGAAACTTCCGAACTCTAATTCCCTGACACTGCAGGTTCTTTCGGCTGAGATCCCGGCTTCCTATGCCTCCCGCCCCCAGGATCTGGGTGTGGGGGTTTATGTATATGATGAAGCTTTTTACGATTATTTCAAAACAAAAGGTTCGAGCAAACTCTCGGATGCCGTTTTCGGACAACCCTCCACTTCAGTGAAGTGGAACGTTCAGGGTGACGGGATCGGCATGTTCATCGGACGCTCAAAAACCAACAAGCAGATCACGTCTCTTCAATAATCTGCGGTAATTCTCAACCTCGATCAAGGAGGTCTTTTGCATAAAATTATTAATGCCGGTACAACTCTCAACGGCTTTCTGAAGCTGATCACTCTGATCTGCATCTTCTGTATCCTTCCGGCGATACCGGTAAATGCACAGGATGATACCACCAAGACAGCATACCCCACAGCCGATACCCTCTTCCATGATGTAAAGTCGGTCCCCAATGCGTACGTTGCCGACAAGGTGTGGCTCGATGGAGTGAACCGGTCACTACTCCCCTCAGGCAGGTTCGGCGAGATCGAACAGCAACTGGCAGCAATAAAGCAGAATTTCGCTTCTCTGAAAACAGCCACCGCGCAGACCGATCTTTCCAAAGAATACGTTGAAGCCCTCTCTGAATATCTCAGGCTCTGGACAAGACAGAAAAGCGGGATGGACAGCTGGAACACTGATGTTTCAGGCATTGTGACGACACTTTCGGCTCAGCAGGCAGGCCTGAAGAAGAAGATCGAAGTATGGAGGCTTACAGATTCGGTCGCGGTCGCAAATTCAGCACCCGCTTCGATTCTGCAGAAGATCCGCAGCCTTAAATATGAACTGGTGGAAACTTCGGGTAAACTTACCTCCGGAATCGACAGGCTTCTCAAGTCGCAGAATCAATTGGTTGAAGATTACGTCCAGACCGAACTGATGCTCTCTCAGGTCAAGGATTACTTCCTTCTCAGCAAGAGGGAGCTGTTTGTGCAGAACTCATCAACACTTTGGGACTTTTTTGCATCCTCGGCACAAAGCAGGTCTTTCTTTACATCGTTCGTTAATATCGGCTCGGTTTATCTGACTGCCACGGGTACATTTTTCACCGGCGGTACCGGCTTCCTGCTCGTAATTGTTGTTTATTTCCTCCTGCTCGCGGGAGTGATCATCGCAATGTCGAGGTTTTTCAAAAGGATAACCCCGGACGACCCGCTGCTGCAAAGATCAGGGATGCCGTTCAATTTCCCCTTCACCACCTTGGTATTTATCTTTCTCTTCTCTCTGAACATCGTGATAAGCGATGTCCCCGAGATATTCCTTACAGTGATACATCTTCTGATGATCTTCCCGATCATCCTGATCTTCAGGCAGATCAGTGACCGCCGGTATCACCGGACCATCCATATAGTGGGAGCTTTCCTGGTCCTTCAGAAGTTGAAGCTGGTTTCAGGAAGCGGTTCCGATGCAGAGAGGATCCTGCTCACGATAATTACAGCATTCTCGATCGGGGTACTGTTATGGGTGCAACTGAACAGGGAAGTGGCAGCCAGGGTCGATCTTTTCCACCGTTATGTCAAACTCCTCTTCAGAACGCTAACCGTGCTGATGGCGATCGCTTTCATCGCCAACCTCTTCGGTTATCTGATGGTGAGCATAACGATTGTAAACGGTGTGCTGAACAGCATCAACGGTATCGCGGTTCTTACGATACTTCAGCGTTTCATCCTCGGGTCGATCCTCCTTTTCCTGAACACAGACACTGCGAAGTTTTCACTGATCGTGCGTGACCACTACGATCTGATGAGTAAAAAGATTGCGGGGTTCATCTCCGTCCTGGTTAAAATTCTTGCCGTTTCTGTTGTTCTTAGGAGCTTCGGAATGTTTGTTGTTACCTGGGAGTTTTTGGAGTCACTTCTCGGCGCGGAGATCAATGTTGGCGATCTCTCCCTGAAGGTTGAGACTATAATCGTATTCTTCTTCTCAGTCTGGATCGCGGTAAAATTAGCACAGTTCATAAGATTTATTCTTGAAAAGGACATCCTCATAAGGATGGACCTCGACCGGGGTGTGCCAGCTACCATCTCCGCTGTTACCTTTTACCTTATCTCCGGGTTCGGGATAATATTCGCGGTGGTAAGTTCCGGACTCGATATGAACCGTTTCTCACTTCTTGCGGGAGCTCTTGGCGTCGGTATCGGTTTCGGTTTGCAGGATATTGTCAAGAACTTCATATCAGGTATAATCCTGATCTTCGAGCGCCCGATCCACATCGGTGATGCCGTTCAGGTGGATGAACTTTCCGGAGTGGTACGCCGTATCGGTATCCGGTCAAGCGTTATCAAAACCTGGGAAGGTGCCGAGGTTATTGTGCCGAACGGTAATCTGATCTCGAACAGACTTATCAACTGGACATTCTCAGACAAACAAAAGAGGATCGATATCCCCGTCGGAGTGGCGTACGGAACAAGACCGGAGAAAGTTGTCGGATTGTTGAAAGCTTGCGCGGCGGCCCACGAAAATGTGCTGGAAACTCCCCCGCCCAATGTTTTCATGAAGGATCTCGCCGACAGCTCAATAGTGTTCGAGCTCCGGTGCTGGACGGCCGACTTTGATTCAGCTGTAATTATCCGAAGTGATCTGATGATCGCCATCGAAAAGACACTCTCTGAGAATGGCATCGAGATCCCGTTCCCCCAAAGGGACATTAACATAAAACAGGTGACAGAAATAAAAAACGGGGCGGAATAGAAAAAATGAGATACCTGAAATTTTTGCTCCTCCTGTCATTTTTTCTGCTTCAGTATGGTACCACGTACGCCTGGATATTCCCCGAGCACAGGGATATAATGCGCGTTGGAATCGGGAAACTCTCCTCTGAAAAAAGGCAGCAACTTGAAGCCCTCTGGAAGCTCGCACGCACCGGTTATGAAAACAGGCTTTCACCTTCTGTGATCTTCGAGGGTACCGTCACTTCAAAGTCGCTGATCGATCTTGCGTCATGGCCGGCTATCAGCGGTGATCACTCGGTCTCGGGCAAAGACATGCTAAATATTGTTCTCAACTCCGATTGGATCGATAATGTCTGCGAGATAGCTTATGAATTGAAACTTGATCTTGCCGCAGCTGACTCCAGGGATGACGTGCTCAATGCCCTGCGCGATTCTGACCTCCGGTTCCAAAGAGCCGATCCCGAATACGCCTCGAGGGCCGGACACAATGATGTCCATTTCCTCAGGTCACTGTCAAACATGCATCAGTCCCTCCGGTCATATCTTAATTATTGTATCGCGCCCGGGGCTGATCTGAACGCACTGGGTGTATACATTATCTATCATCATCTGGCACTGTACAAAGCATCTTACTGCGCCACTGCAAACCTGACCGGTGAGGAAAGAGCCAGGATCGTGATCTCGGCACTGGCTGATGAGGCGTTTGCCCTCCACTTCCTCGAAGATTTTACCGCCGCTGGACATGCCGCCGGCGTCTGGGGTGATCCTTCACAGAAAAAAGGATCGCACGACTACTACAACGAGCGCGGTATTCAGACCACGACCTGGAACGGCGAGTCGATTATTATCGTGGGAGATGCGTGGATCAGAAATGAAGATATTGAGAGAACCGCGCATTTGGTTAGAATGAGCCTGGAACAGGTAATTGACGCCTTCGCGGGTTCAATTACTGTAAACATCCCCCCGTTTAACGGTATCGATCCTTCAACACCCGGTGATTTCAATATCTCCAAAACTGACTTCATGCCTGAAATGAACATTGACAGCAATGTTGTTGCGATGGCAGTTCCAATTTTTATGGATACTCCCGTTCCGGCCCTTAATCAGGGTCTTGGCGAATTGCCGCGCTTCCGGTCAGAACTGGGATTCTTCATCGGACTCGCGGCATCAATGACGGGTACCGTGGTCTCCAGAAGTTTCGGACCAAGCCAGAACTACCCGGGTGCCATTTCGGGTGTGGATGCGACCATCAAATTCGGCGTAGGGCTTGATGGTGTTTTAAGCGAGTCGAGTGACGGGCTCGCGTTCATCGGTGTGGGAATAAAGCGCGAAACAGGCGCCACTTCGGGGATAGTTGACATGGCTGAAACCAAAGCCTATGGGAACCTTCTTTCTTCGATCCCGCCGAGGAGTTCGATCAGCCTTAAACTAAGATGCCCGTTCTTCCTTATTCCTGGTGACCTTATATTTACCACACCCTTCCTTACCTGGATCGCACCTCAGACCCTTGAAAAGATGGCAGCTTTTGCCGCGAACGGGGGTCTGATCCCATGGCAGGCGGGTATTTCCACATCGATCGGAAGGTTTCAGTTCATTCTCGGCAGGGAGGTTAATGTCCAGTTGTTCGGTTTGGTCGACAAGGATGTTGCTTTCCATGAAGGAGTTGACCCGAACAATGACCGTGGTTTCGTGCTGGCTTCGTACAAGTCTACCAGGATCGAACTGCCGATACTCGAATACCGGCCGTTCAGAACTTTCGCGTCAGATCAAAGCTCCAAGCTTTTCGTCCAGTTCTACGGCGGGGTTGACATCCCGTATGATATGGCACTTGTGGAGAACGTGAATGTAAAATTAAAGCCTCTCGAAAACCTCTGGTTTGTCGGTTTGAGGATCGCTTTCGACTGGAGGTATTACCTCTGATCCTGAGAAGCTAAAACTCGTATCTGACGAACAGGCCGGTGTTTTCCGTGGTCTTAAGCTCGCCTTTCCCTTTTTGTGTGAGGTCGAGGCCTATACCTGTCTGAAAACCATCCCATTTCAGTCCGAGTCTGAGACACTGGAAGAGTGATGGTTCACCACCTGCCCAGGCAGGGAAAGCAGAGTTCGCTTCGATTTGCGCAAAAAGCCTCGTTTTTCCGCTGATCAGAGGGGTGTATTTAGCGTACAAGTAGAGATCAAGGTCAGGATCTTTAAGGGTTTCACAGATCAGCCAGCCAAAGAACATAAAATCATCACTGAACTTCACATACTGCATCCCAAGTTTCGGATACATCCCGTCGTTTGTTATCAGCGATACCGCCACGGGTCCAAAACCACCCAGAGCCGCCGGATTGTAACTTATCGCCTGCATTGCCACAAAGAAGGGTTTATTCGCGTCCGGGGTCATCTTATAGTCGAGCGTTATCTTCCCCCTGTTGAAGAGCACCCAATCGGAATTTTGCCCCTCAGAATCGCGGAATGGTTTGAAGAATAACACATCAACCGTTGCTTTTTTGTCCCCAAAGAAGACTTCCCCGGGTATTTGGGCTTCGATAACGATGGTAAAAAGAAGTAGGGCGGACAGAAGAAACTTCATCATGATCTTCTCCGAATTGGGTTGGTGAAGTGGTGTTTGACTAAATTAAATTAAATTCGACCGAATATACTTCTAAAATATTAAAAAATAAAGCGTTAGATACTTGACATTGGTCGAAGAAATTCGTAAGTTTATAAAAGACAAACGATTTCCCTCGCGTTTGTCACAAAACCTCTAACCTTTTCCTGCCGAAGTGGTCCGGTTTTTACCGCGAACCGCCTCCTCAACCCATAAATAATGTGTTTTTGCGACACTTCCTGACCACAAATCACAGGAGATGCCATGACAAGGTTCACAACCATAACCTCCGTCCTGTTCATCCTTCTTACCGGGAGTCTCTTCTCCCAGACCACAGAGAACACCTCTCTGAGCTCCGTCCTTAACGCCGACGGCACGATTAAAGAAAACGCCAACGGCTCATTTGACGCATCAGGCTTCGAAATGAGGCTTGAACCGTCAGGCGAACCGGTGTTTGTGCCGGGCAGCAGGCCAGCTGAAACACAATCAACGATCCAGTGGAGCAAGGTTTCTTCGGGGGTGGGAGTCGAAGGTTCTTCGGCTACAACGAATACCAATATCAGAGCAATACTTGTAATTGGGACTGATATTTACATCGGCGGACAGTTCAGATCGATCATGAATGTCAGATGCAACGGGATCGCCCGTTGGGACGGGACGAACTGGAATTCTGTGGGAACAGGGGTTGAAGGATATTTATTCGCGCTGGAGTATGACGGAAGCAATATTTACGCCGGCGGTCAGTTTTCAAGTGCCGGAGGGGTTGCCGCCCTGAATGTGGCGAAATGGAACGGTACATCATGGTCGGCTCTTGGAGATGGACTTGATCAGTATGTGATGGATCTGGAGATGTTCCAGGGAAATCTGTACGCCGGTGGTTGGTTCACAGAATCAGGTTCAACCACAATCGAGAGAATTGCTGTCTGGAATGGCTCAAGCTGGGGGACGGTGGGCACAAACATGACTGGCAATCTGATGGGTAAATATATTAATTCCCTGGAAGCAACAGCAACCACTCTCTATGCAGGAGGATCATTTTCTAATATTGGCGGTATAACCGCGGCAAATATTGCTGCCTGGAATGGGTCAAGCTGGCAGACATTGGGATCTGGAACAGCATCAGTTGTGAGGACATTGTTATATGTCGGGACCACTCTTTACGCGGGAGGTGATTTCACCACGATCGGTGGAGTTTCGGCTTCAAAGATCGCGAAATGGAACGGCACAGATTGGTCGGCGCTTTCAACCGGAACCAACGGCTCAGTCTATTCTCTCGCTACTGATGGAAGCATTTTGTATGTAGGCGGGGATTTCGGAACGGCGGGCGGAATCACAGCCTCAAAGATCGCGAAATGGAATGGGACAGCATGGTCAGCATTTTCAACCACTGTATATCGAACCGGTACCGCATTGCTCTGGAGCGGATCGACTCTTTATTTGGGTGGGTCAAATAATGAGAGTTTTGGAACATCTGACGGATCCACTGTCTCCTTTCCCTCCTACAATTTCGACTTAATGAACGATAATATTCTCATTAAATCCCTCTGCCTGATAGGTGGCTCTCTGTATGTTGGGGGGTTATTCACATCAATCGATGGAACTGCCGCCTTAAATATCGCCAGATGGGACGGGACGAGCTGGCACGCGCTCGGTACCGGAGCTAATGGGGCCGTTAAATCGTTGGCGACTGACGGAACAGATCTTTACGCGGGAGGTGATTTTACTTCCATCGGAGGTGTTTCAAGCAAACTTGCTAAATGGAACGGTTCTTTATGGAGTACCGTTGGCGGACAAAGCTTGAGCGGCGGGGGGGTGAATGCCCTGTTGTGGCGAAGCGGAACGCTCTATGCCGCGGGGGATTTCAACTTTGTGGGAAGCACGAATATTCTGAGAGTCGCTGCATATAACGGCACTAACTGGTCCGGTTTCGGAAGCGGCTTTGATGCTACTGTTTCTGCTCTCTCGCACGATGGTACCACCCTTTACGCCGGTGGTGGTTTCACAACCTCAGGAGGCGCTACCGCACGAAGGGTCGCGAAATGGAACGGTTCATCATGGGTTGAATTGGGCACAGGCCTTGATAACAGTTGTTATTCACTCCTTTTTGTAGGAAGCGATCTGTATGCCGCGGGTTATTTCACAACAGCAGGCGGAGTGTCTGCAAAAAATATTGCTAAATGGAACGGTACAGCGTGGTCTGCTTTGGGGGATGGGCTTGGCCCTTCTTCGGTTTACTCTCTGGCCGAAATAAATGGTGACATCTATGCCGGTGGTGCGTTTACTTCCTCGGGTGTAAATTCGATGAAGTATCTCGCCAAATGGGATGGGAGTTCATGGACGAATATCGGCGCCAACCTCGACGGTGCGGTTTGGGCAATTCTACCCTCTTGGCACTATCAGTCGTTCCTCGTAGGTGGGCAGTTCATCTCCTTTGACTTGACCTCCCTCTCAAAACGGATCGCCAAATTCACCGATTCCGATAACCCCCTCCCCGTTGAACTCGTCTCTTTCTCCGGCAGGCTTGCGGGAAATAACATACAACTCAACTGGCAAACGGCCACCGAGATCGATAACAACGGCTTCGAGATCGAGCGAAAAAGCCAAAACTCCGACTGGCAGAAGACAGGTTTCGTCGATGGACACGGCACGAGCAACTCTCCTAAATTTTATTCTTATACGGACAAATCTGTTATGTCCGGAAGTACCTATTCCTACCGCCTGAAACAGATCGATGGGGATGGTACTTTTACCTACTCCAACACGATAGAGATCGCCACTTCGGGAATAACTAATTTCACACTTGAGCAGAACTACCCCAATCCTTTTAATCCCGAGACGGTTATCCGTTTCGCGTTACCCGTTGCCGGTGATATCAGGCTTGAGGTTCACAACCCTGTTGGGGAGAGGATATCTACACTGGCCGAGGGCTTCCGGGAGAGCGGGATTCATTCAGTAAGATTTAACGCAAACAATTTATCAGCCGGGGTTTACTTCTACACTCTAAGGCAGAATGACAGGAGCATCACCCGGAAACTGATCTTAACCAAATAGGTGCTATAATGAGAGCCTGGACTCTTATCTCATATTTGTTTATACTGTCTCTCACAGCGGTTGCCCAGACAGGAAGTGACCTCGGAGCGATCCTCGACAGTGAAGGCAAGATCCGCGCGGGAGCAAACGGCTCCTTTGACGCATCCGGCTTCGAAATGAGGCTTGAAGCATCAGGCGAACCAGTGTTTCAAACCGCCACCAAACCGAATTCAACCTCGTCCACCATAGAATGGGGAAAGTTCTATACAGGGGTCGGGGCCGAAGGAACTATCTCTGATGCCAACCAACCCGCGGTCTACGCCATTGCAGTTGACGGCACTAATCTTTATGTGGGAGGCAACTTTAAATCCGTTGGCG
Source organism: Chlorobiota bacterium (assembly GCA_008363265.1). GTDB lineage: Bacteria > Bacteroidota > Ignavibacteria > Ignavibacteriales > Ignavibacteriaceae > UTCHB3. The sequence continues at coordinate 1,994 of RHKR01000037.1, read as the reverse complement.
GGATCAAATGCAATCACATCGCCAAATGGGACGGAACAAACTGGTCAGCCCTCGGCAATGGTACCAACGCGGAGGTTCTCACCATTCTGGTCAGTAGCGGCACTGTATACGCCGGCGGTTCATTCACTACCGCCGGAACTGTCGGTGCCTCAAAAGTGGCTAAATGGGACGGAACTGCCTGGTCAGCAATGGGAAGCGGTTTCACTGATTATGTGAAGTCACTGACGGTCTTCCAAGGCACGCTCTATGCCGGAGGGGCATTCACCCAGTCAGGCGGGACAACTGTAAACAGGATTGCAAAATGGAATGGTACTGCATGGGTCGCACTTGCCGATGGTTTTACATCATCCGGCGCCAAGGTTTATTGCCTGGCATCGAGCACCTATTTACTGTTTGCCGGTGGGACTTTCTCAAAATCGGGAACCGTCAACCTTGCAAATATTGCACAGTGGGACGGAACCTCCTGGGCAAGCGTTGGACCGGGTCTGATGACCGGTGTTACAGCCTTGCTTTACCACAACATGAAACTGTATGCCGGTGGCAATTTCACATCTCCCGGTAATCACATTGCTCAATGGGACGGCTCCTCCTGGTCGGCGCTTGGAACGGGTTTGAACTCGAATGTCTTAGCCATAACCACTGACGGCACAAACATTTACGCCGCGGGTGAGTTCACCACAGCCGGTGGATCGTCTGCAGCGAGGATCGCCAAATGGGATGGAACGAACTGGTCGGCACTTTCCACGGGGCTCACATATACGGTAAATTCCCTGGCCTGGGATGGTACAAAACTGTTTGCAGGCGGACAGTTCCCTCTCTCTTTAAAGAGTTGGGACGGTTCAACTTTCTCCACCACAGATCACAAATTCGACAAACCGAACGGTGATGTCTATGTTTACTCGATCTGCCTGATTGGAAATAATGTGTACATCGGGGGGAAGTTTAACTCAGTCAGTGGAGTTGCCGCCAATAACATCGCGAAATGGGACGGAACTGCATGGTCAGCACTCGGAAGCGGAACAGACGGAGCCGTTTACGCCCTGGCAACGGATGGCACAAATCTGTACGCCGGAGGTTACTTCTTTCATGTCGGAGGCATTACAACCCAGAGCATCGGTATGTGGAACGGTACCTCCTGGAGTGCCGTTGCGGGCGGAATCCCGGGGTATGTTTATGACATGATCTACGCAAACGGTTCCATTTATGCCGGAGGTTCGTTCAATACGGTTGACGGGACCAATGTTGCGGCCAAAATGATAGCCCGTTGGGATGGTTCCGCATGGCACATGCTTGGATCAGGGCTAAGCCTCACTGTTTATGCAATCGCTGCTTCCGGAACTGATATTTATGTTGGGGGTGAATTTTTGCTTGCTGGAGGTTCCGGCGCCACAAGGATAGCTAAATGGAACGGCTTAACCTGGTCTGCTTTGGGAACAGGGCTTTCTGCCGCCCCTTCTGACATAAAGATATCAGGCAATGATCTTTATGCAGGTGGCACATTTGCGACAGCAGGTGGAGTAACGGTGAACAACATTGCCCGGTGGGATATCAGTGGCGGCAGCTGGAACGCTTTAGGATCAGGAACGAACGGAGGAATTGCCTACATGGCCATTGTAGGAGGACAACTCTATGCCGGCGGGGCTTTCACACAAGCCGGGGGTGGAGCGACACTTAACATCGCTAAGTGGAACGGGTCTTCATGGTCATCTCTCGGTGCAACTCTTGACGGAACGGTTTACACTATTGTCCCATCATGGGAATATCAGGGTTTCCTGGTCGGGGGTTCGTTCATCAGTTACAGTACAGAATCACTTACCAAGCGCATCGCCATATTCACCGACTCCGATAACCCCCTCCCGGTGGAACTCGTCTCTTTCTCGGGAAGGCTTTCAGGTAACAGTATCCAGCTCAACTGGCAAACTGCCACGGAAATAGATAACAACGGCTTCGAGATCGAGCGAAAAAGCCAAAACTCCGACTGGCAGAAGACAGGT
>RHKR01000553.1 GCA_008363265.1 Chlorobiota bacterium | reverse complement strand
CTCAGAATGCAGCGGGATTATACGATAAGACTCAAAGAGAACTACAATCTTTCCGGTGAAGTGATCAGTGAGATCGAGGCTGCTTCAAATGAGGGTGGGAATTCTCCAAGAGGGACATTCGCCGGTCTGATCTCGATCGTAACCGATCCATTTCTTATCAGAGGCTCACTTTCGAGGCTGAGAAGAAAACTAGTGGCCTCAGGTGTTACAGACAAGGTCCTTCTGAAGGGAATAATCGGTACAGCCCGTGAGAAGCTTTCACTCGACCGGAAGAACAGGGTTTTAAAACAGATGCACAAGTTGTTCAGATACTGGCATATTTTTCATTTACCATTCGCGATAGCCATGTTCGTTATCATGCTTATTCATGTAGGCGTTACGATCTGGTTCGGTGCGACATGGATATTTTAGGAGAATCGTATGAAATTCAATAAAATGTATGTTTACATACTCATTCTGGTATTCGCGGTGGCAGGAGTGGTGATCGTGGCCACCATGTCGGGCGGTAAAAAAGAAGCCCCCGCGCTTACTGAAGGTGCTCAGCCGCCAAGTGATGATATGCACAGCGGGCTCGGTGACGGAACCCAACCGGGGGCGGGCAATGTGAAAGAAGACATTAAACAGAAAATGGCTGATCTTGAAAAGGCTGCCAACGAAAACCCGAATGACACCGTAAAACTTCTTGAATACGCGGAGTTCATGGGGATGGCTCATCAGACTGATAAATCGATCGATGGTTTTCTTAAATACCTGAAGATCAATCCAAAGAATGCGGACGTCTTGATAAAAGTAAGCAGTCTTTATTACCAGAAACAGGATTTCAATAACGCGCTCACATATATCAACCGGGCTCTTCAGATCGATCCGAAGAATACTGAATCGATCTACTATCTGGGCATGATCGAAAAATCGTCAGGAAATGCTGCCAAGGCCAAGTCAACCTGGGAAAAACTTATAAAAGAATATCCCGGATCACAAGGGGCCAAGTTGGCAGAAGAGGAAATGAAAAAATAGTTGACCGAATCTTTTCTTGAGGAGATGGGCGGATACTTTTTCGCCCTGCTCCTCATAATTATCACCGTTGCCCTCTATCTTCGCGGAAAAAAGAAGACAACCAAAGAAAACATCCAAATGATCGAGGAGGCTAAAAATCTCGGCCTCTACGAACCTGTTTCCCTCCATCCTTACGTTAATGAAAATGTCTGCATAGGAAGCGGTGCCTGCATTGAGGCCTGCCCCGAAAAAAACATCCTTGCCATAGTGAACGGAAGGGCGACCACCGTGAACGCCTCCCGTTGTGTGGGACATGGTGCCTGTTTTCACGCTTGTCCCGTACAGGCGATCGCACTCTACATTGGAACGGAGAAACGGGGTGTTGACCTTCCGCACGTAAGTCAGGAATTCGAAACCAATGTCCCGGGGCTTTTCATAGCCGGTGAACTTGGCGGAATGGGGCTGATTAAAAACGCGGTTGAGCAGGGGAAACAGGCCGCCTCATACATGGCTTCGAAGTTGAAAAAGGGAGGCAATAACGATTTTGATGTTATAATAATCGGAGCAGGTCCGGCCGGTATCTCGGCGACACTTCGATGCGCGGAACTCGGGCTCAAATACAAGACCGTGGAACAGGACACAATAGGCGGCACGGTTTACAGCTTCCCCCGCTCCAAGATAGTGATGACGGCACCGATGGAACTCCCGATCCACGGCAAAGTTAAGTTTGTTGAAACAAGCAAGGATCAACTGATCTCTCTCTGGTCTGATGTGATCTCGAACAACAATATTAAAATAGATGAGAATGAAAGGGTTGAAACCATTACAAAAGATGGTGATCAATTCAAAGTGACGACGGTCAAAGGAAGTTATACCTCCTCTGCCGTAATTTTGGCCATAGGAAGAAGGGGTTCTCCCAGGAAACTGGGCGTACCGGGTGAAGAGCGTGAAAATGTCTTCTACCGGTTGCTGGAACCCGAACTGATAGAAAATAAAAATATACTTGTGGTGGGA
>RHKR01000552.1 GCA_008363265.1 Chlorobiota bacterium | reverse complement strand
TAAATGTATGAAGTATGATAAATAGTGGTTGAATGATGGTTACGAGAGGCTGTCCGAAAGGATGGCCTCTTTTTTTAGTGATCAGTGATCAGTGATCAGTGATAAATATTCACCCTTTAGCCGACAAAAAATAACATTTAACATTTAACATTTAAGTTTACTATTTTTGTAGAAAGGAAATTTCGGAGATCAAAACAGAAAAGGATTCAGAATGAATTTTGAGTTGACTGAAGAACAGTTGATGATTCAGCAAACCGCGAGAGAGTTTGCACAGGAAAAGATCGCTCCAAGTGCTGTTGAGAGGGACCTTAAGGAAGAGTTTCCCCACGATATTATTAAGGAGCTCGGTGAGCTTGGCTTCATGGGTATGATGGTTTCACCCGATTGGGGTGGTGCCGGACTCGATACCGTGAGCTATGTTCTCGCGATGTCAGAAATATCGAAAGTTGATGCAAGTGTTGGCGTTATAATGTCGGTTAACAACTCGCTTGTTTGCTGGGGCCTTGAGCATTACGGTTCAGATTTTATTAAAGACAAATATCTCAGACCTCTAGCACTGGGAGAAAAACTGGGTGCTTTTGCCCTGTCAGAGCCTGAAGCCGGTAGCGATGCCACAAATCAGCATACCGAGGCGGTAAGGGATGGCGATCACTGGTCGATAAACGGTATTAAGAACTGGATAACCAACGGCAAAACAGCCGACTACTATCTCGTGATGGCCCAAACCAACCGCGAACTCCGCCACAAAGGCATCACCACCTTCCTGGTCGAAAAGGGAACCCCCGGTTTCGATCAGGCCAAGAAAGAAGACAAGCTGGGTATCCGTTCTTCAGACACTTGCTCGCTTACATTCAACGATGCCCGTGTTCCTCACGAAAATATCGTTTGGGAAGAAGGAAAAGGTTTCAATTTTGCGATGAAGACGCTTAATGGCGGAAGGATCGGAATTGCTGCCCAGGCGCTTGGTATTGCTGAAGCATCACTCGAAGCTGCCGTAAATTATTCCAAAACGAGAAAAGCATTCGGAACCGAGATCAAGAATCATCAGGCGATTCAGTTCAAGCTCGCTGACATGGCTGTTCAGGTTGAAGCTGCCAAACTCCTGATCCTTGAAGCGGCAGCTCTGAAAGATGCCGGCAAGGATTACACAAAGCAGGCGGCGATGGCGAAACTTTATGCCTCGAAAGCTGCGGTTGACTGTGCCCTTGAAGCGATCCAGATACACGGCGGTTATGGCTATGTAAGAGAATACCTGGTTGAAAGATACCTCCGCGACGCGAAGATCACTGAGATATACGAAGGTACCTCGGAGATACAGCGGGTCGTTATTGCACGCGAGTTGCTGAAGTAAAACTCACAACTCTTAAGATTTTCGGCAAGTGGGGAAGGACCTTCCGGTTCTTCCCCTGAGCCGGTCCCATCAAAAGAACAGAAGACCCTGAATGGCATCTTACAGATCACTTGCAGTATTTCTCATTCTATCATTTCCCCTGTTATCTCAGGCATGGCAGCCCGCCGTGGTTGATTACACAGAGGAGATGCCAGTGAAGAAAAAATACTATGAGATCAGTGGTGATTTCTCTGAAGTGGCGTTCAAAATACTGGTGAACGGCTACAGGCTGATAATCTCTGAACCTGATGGCGACAACTGTCCCTTCACCCCGAGTTGTTCCCGTTTTTTCATCGAATCACTTCAACAGACAAATGTTTTTGAGGCCGTTTTGATGGCCTCCGACAGGCTCATTCGTGATACAAGTTTCGGCAACAAACACGAGCATTACCACATCGATAAATTCGGCCGGCTCATCGATCCACCCTCCCGGTATCTTGATCTTGATTAAACCCGGACTTCTTTTCCTCATTTGGTTGTTAGGGGCGACTTTTCTCTTCGCCCAGAGTCCTCTGTTCACTCCTGAGAAGAGATTCTCATTCGGGAAACATCTTCTCCGCACCGGCCACGCCGAAAAAGCGAGATCAGAGTTCTTATCTCTTTCCGGGACAAGTCTTTTC
>RHKR01000551.1 GCA_008363265.1 Chlorobiota bacterium | reverse complement strand
CACAAAATATGGTAATAGGAATTGCGAGAATGCCGAGATGGATTGGTCCGAGAGAAAAGAGGTTCCCGCAAGAAACAAGAACCGTTTTACTAAAATACAGTGACCGCCGCGCACGAGTTCCACCACGCGATACAGATGGGTAATTACATCCTACGGTACTCTGACACATTTTTTCATGAACTCACTTCCACCTCAATGGAAGAGTTCGTTTTTCCGGAGATAAATGACTATCTTGGGTATCTTTCCGAGTATTTTGACGAACCTTGGCTTTCACTTTCAAAGTATTCCGGCTACAACCTTGCGACATGGAACCTGATGCTGAGTGAAAGATTCGGAACCGAGATCATCAGGCGGCAATGGGAACTGATGCCGAGGCAGAGGGCTGTGCGGGCGATCTATAACACACTCAGTCAGGAAGGTTCTTCCGCGGTTAACGAGTTCAACACATTCGGGATCTGGAACTACTTCACCAATTACCGCGCTGTGGCGGGCAGCTACTTTAAGGATGCTGAGAGGTTTCCGGCCATCAAAAACACAATGAAGTCTGGCCTGATGGGGAGCAGCGCCACCATTTCGGTGGCATCTCATCCCGTGGCGAACAACCAGATCACCATCTCGAACACCCAACCCGGGTTTAATGACACTATTGTGACAATAGTAACCGACTTTTCAGTTGAAGAGTGGGAAAGCTCGCCGGACAAATGGCTCAACTACCGGTATGAGTTCTTCAATTACAATGCAGACGGTTCTTCCCCCCTTGCCGGAAATTACCACGACAAGTTCACGGGCAACGCTTCATGGCGTTCCGCCACTTCGGTGATCATCAATAATATCCTCGTAAAAAGAGGGGAAGTAAGAGGCGGAGACGACGATTTCCCGCGACCCTCACCCTTCGTTTATGGGAAAACAGCCGAAGATGTGATATATTTCCCGTTTAAATTTTTAAAAGATCTCACCGCCGGTCTGTACATTTACAATAGCAGCGGGAACCTGGTCTATAACGGAACCGAAGTGCCGCATGGCGTGCTTCGTGACCGGATAAAATGGCCGGTCCGCGACAACAACGGCGGAAGGCTCGACTCCGGGGTCTATATCTTCTACATAAAATCTGAGAGCGATCAGAAAACGGGAAAGATCACCATAATAAACTGACCCCTCAAAGAAACCATACTCATCGATGATCAAACTGGAATTAAAGAACTTAACAAAGACATTCGAAAGAAGAGTGATCTTCAGGAATGTGAACCTCGACTGGGAAGCCCCCGGACTTTTCGGTGTTGCCGGGCCTAATGGATCGGGTAAATCAACCCTTGTAAAGGTGATCACAGGCCTCATATCACCCTCTTCGGGTGATTTAAAGCTCTCGGTTAACGGAAAGACATACCACCCCGCCGCTGCGATCGATCACTTCGGTTTCGCCGCCCCTTATCTGGTGCTATACGATGAGTTCACCGCGAAAGAGAACCTCGAGCTCTCGATGAACATAAGGGGTCTGCATCTCGATGAGAAATACATGGACGAACTGCTCGAGCATTTTTCCCTGTTCAAACGGAAAAACGACCTTGTGCGGGCCTACTCATCGGGTATGAAGCAGCGTCTGAAGATCATCTTTGCCTTCATCCACAACCCTGCACTTGTCATCCTTGATGAGCCCACCGCAAACCTTGACGCCGAGGGAAAAGAGAAGGTTTATCAGCTCGCCAGGAAAGTGGCCGAGGAGAAGATCGTGATATTTGCCACCAACGAGGAAGAAGAACTGCGGATGTGCAGGGAAGTGATAAAAATTCTCGACCATAAACCCGCTGAAAGGGCTGCCTGATGTTAAAACGCGCTCTTTGGCTCTTCAACAAAGATCTTACTTCCGAGCTACGCACCCGCTACGCGATCAACGCCCTCGCCATGTTCATCGTGGTAACGATCAGTGTTATCCTCTTCGCCATCGGTGAAGAAAAAATATCTGCCGCGCTATCGGCAGGCCTGTTGTGGGTGGTGATCTTCTTCTCAGCGATGT
>RHKR01000036.1 GCA_008363265.1 Chlorobiota bacterium | reverse complement strand
ACCACGGTAGATCCTGTAGCCCGCCGCGTCACCTGAAGCGGAAGGAGTGATCGAGAGCTCCACGAATTTTCCGGTCAGTTTCGCGCCCTTTATGGTGGTGGCTTCCGGTGGGGTGACATCTTCGAGGAACTGACTTGCCACACCGCTTAGCCGGCTCTCGAGATTACCGCTGTTCAGCGCGGTTACATAGTAAAAATACCTTTCCCCGAACCTTGCTGTGGTATCGGTGAAAACAGGTTTTGAGTATTCCACCGGTTTTGCATTAAGTTTTACGGAATCCTTGCCGATATCCTCTTTCCTGTAGATATTGTATCCTGTCACTCCGGGGTCGGCTGAGACATTCCAGGAAAGGAAGACGGTCTCACCTGAAGCGGATGACTGCAGTCCGGCGGGAGCATCGGGCGGAAGTTTTTCATCCGCGGTGAGTTGTGCGATCTTCGACTTTTCGCTTTCCCTCCCGGCCGGATCAACCGCGGTGATGTAATATTCGTAAACAACCCGCTCGTCGCGCCGGAGGTCGGTGAAGCTGTTCTCTGCCTCATCGTTTCTGATGATAACAGTACTGTTCACCTGCTGAAAAGCACCGTTACCCTCTTTGCGGTATATCCTGAATCCGGTGGCGATATTGTTCCTGTCTTCGGTCCATTTCGGGTAGTCCCAATTAAGAGTAACGATCCCCTTTTTTGAACTTACCCTCAGATTTGAAGGGGGTGTGGGAAGCTCCACCTTTGCAGACACATTTTTGGTGAAGGTTGTGGTCTTCTCCCCCAGGCCGTTCAGGTACTCGATCCTGTACTCGTAAGCACTTCCGGCGGAAATGGTTGTATCATAATAAACCCTTCCCGCAACTTCCGCGGCTGATGGAAAAATGAGGGTGAGAACCGTTGCATTAAAGCCGTTTCCTTTTACTCCCCGAACTACTGACGCTTCATCAGCGGCGTCAAGCATTCTGCCAAGTTGTTTCATGTCTTTGGCGAGGATGTTCAGCGCAACGGAAATGTCTTCTACAGACCTAAGCGGTTTCTTACCATTCAGAAGTGTGAAATCACCCACGCCTGCTCCTCGCCGCGAAACAAGAACCTGCTCATCAAGACCGGGTGCTTTCGTCAGATAGATTATCGCTTTCTCACCATTGTACATGTAGAGAATATCAGCATTCTGAGGAAAAAGAAAGCCCGCAAGACCAAAAACAAAGATCAACACTCTTACCATACGAATTCACTCCAGCTTACGGGTCCTCTGTGACTTCCAACCACACTTACAGCGTAAACGCCAACATAAAATCCTCTTCCTCGCCACATCTGAAGCTCGCCGGCACTGAGCAAAGTGGTCTCCTGATCGGTCGCCGGCACTTCAGTCCACCCCCTTATGTTCGCCTGCCCGGGCGCGGTTCCGATACAGTAGTAATACTTGACCAGGTACGGGTTCGGTTCACCGGTCAGGAGGAGACGGTAATCGTTGCCGAACGGGATCAGAGTGGTGTATAAAGGGTACGGCAATTCCATGGCAACGGTGAATTCATTCCAGGCTGCATTCGTCTGTCTTACTGCCACCGGAGCACTCGCGGCACCGCCCTGACCGACACTTCTGACATTCACGGCGTAATTGTTGCCGGGGATCATGTTATCATACAGACTCAGAGGAGCCTTCGCGACACTCATCGAAGGGAAGTTATCGGGGAGCGCAATATCCTTCCATCCGGAAACCGATGTGTCGCCCCACGAGGTGCCAACGGAGTATTGATATTTCGAGATGTCACTGTTGTGGGTGTAGCGTTCGGTCCGGAACCAGAATCTGCCGAGGTCACCGTTAAGTCCCCCGCCGAGGAAGTACTCAACAACGGGGGGCGGGGGAGCTGCCTGAACTGAAAATGGTCCCACGGAAATGTAGTCGCCGGCGACATTTCCGCCGTTCACCCCTCTTAGGTTAAGGTACTTCCCTCCCGCAAGAAGCATCTGCAGCTCAGTCGGGATGTTTACCAGCCTGTTAGAAGGAATATTAACGAACGATGCGCTCGTTGTCCAACCAAGCAACCCGGTATCGCCCGCTGAGTTGCCGACCGAAACCTGATAGTATTTCACGCCTGACTGTGGGTCTGACGACAACTTCTCGAAGAAGAGGGTCTGACCGTTACTGGTGAATCTCACCACGGGAGCGTCAGGCTTGCTGTTATCCTGAACCGTAAAATCACTGATAACTGTTGTGCTGCTCCTCGCGCCGGTGAAGCGGATACTTCTGACCTCGAAGACCAGATTGTTAAGTTGATAACTGCCGTTGAGCGGAATAGTAACCGAACGCTGCGTTGTGTAAACCCATCCCTGAGTGAGCTCGAGACCGGCATCCCTGGTGATCACACGATACTCATAACCGGTGATCCCTGAAGTGTCGCCAACCGACCAGTTCACATTTATCTGATTTACCGTTACCGGCTGGTCATTAATTATCTCCGGTAACGGGTCAGGTGCCTCTCCGTAGGTGGCACCCTGTTGCGATTGCGAGGCGTCAACTCCCGGCGATGATACAGTCGGGGCCGCGGGTTGAGTCCTGTCGAAGTTTAACCGCAAAGTCTTCGTCTGGCTTACTCCTGTTCTGTTCTCAACATGAAGTGTTAGATCCACCGGTTCACTGAAAGGATAGAATCCCGTTCTGTTGCCGGAAACCGTGTATTCCACACCATTAAGGCTGTGAACTGTGGCACCACCACCATTTCCGTTCTCCTGAAGCGAGACCATGTTGATACCGCTCTGAGGATCGGAAACCCTGAACCGCACGGTGTATTCATCAGTACCGGAGATAAAGGTTGTATCCGACCCGGTGATCTGCCTTGCCGCGTTTACCACTGTCATCTCTTCGATAACGGGAGGGGTGTCATCCAGTAAATGGAACCGCTCGCTGCTGACAATATCCCCGGCGAGGCCAGCATTGTTCACTGCTCTGATGTGGATGTAGATGGCACTGCCCAATTCGTAATTCTCGAGAAGTGAAGGTGGAATTCTCACAATTCCGTCAGCAGGGATATTCACAAACGAGGAGTGATCCACCCAATTGAAACCCTGATACAGGTATGCGCGCTGATCGGTCACCGCTATCTGATATCTGTTTATACCCGACTCGGCGTCAGCCGCCTGCCTGCTGAAGTAGAGGTTCAGGTTCGACTTGGGCATGGTACCCGTGGCACCAACCGGTACACCATAGAAGTAGCGGAGCTCTGGAGTGCCGGGCTTTGTGTTATCGGCAAGCTTGTACTGATTTGAGGCAGTGGCATCGCCGATAACTCCGGTGTATTTCACACTTCTCAGTTCGATCCTGAGCGATTTGAATTGCTTCGATGTGGGGAAGGCATGGGTTACTGAATTTACCTTACCCGCGCTTATCCATCCGTCGGTTACTGCCGTGCTGTCGGGGAGGGTGAATATCCTGTACTGGTAACCAACTATTCCCGAATCATTCTCAACCGACCAGCTGAAATTCACCGATGCGTTGCCGCTGACCGAAACCTGTCCGGGTGCCGGGAGGGGCTGGAAGATGTTACCAAAACCACTTCCCGAGGGAACTGACTGCGAAGCGTTGAATGCTACCGGCTGCGCTGGCATGATCACCGGTGCAGGTGGCCTTGTCGCGTCGATGAACAGCCTTGAAGATGAACCGGTCTCGCTTGCGATCCCGTCACGGTTCCTCGCGACAACATTCAGGTAGTAATTCCCCTTGTCCTGTAGTTCAAGCCCCTGGATCAGCATGTCTGAAATGGTGCCGACATCCTGCCAGTCCCTCACATTTGTAGTGCCGGGTGAGGTACCGATCGAATACGCGTATCCTGTTACGCCTGACTGCGGATCGCTCGATGACCACCTTGCCTTGAGGCTGCCTGTGTTCGGGGAAATGTAGTATAACGATGACCCCTGACCCACTTCGATCACCTGTAATAAACTCACGACCGGCGTTGTAGGCGGGCTGTAATCGGGCGGTGATGTGTTGGTGTTGGTGCCGCCGTCACCTGAAATCCCCACCGGACCGGTCTCCACTTGTGAAGTGACCGACCTGTAACTTACGAGCCCTGCCTTGTTGCGTGCCCTCAGATGGAGCGTTACAGGTGTTGTCGTCTGAACAGAATCCCTGTCCGGGAAGTTGAAGAATTTCATAGAGGTAATATTTCCGACACTCACATAACTGCTGTCGTTGGCAGGAGTATCCCCTTCGGTTCGCTGGATGGCATACTCGATAATATTACCGCTCGCTGAAGCCCAGTTGTAGCTTTGGGAATTAACATAGCGCATGTTTGTGTTCGACTGTCCCAGGCTGCTGATAACCGGAAGAGTGAGATCAGCCACCACGGCGGCCTTCTTCGACGTAAGCGACTCGAGTGAAGGAGCAGCATTCTTTACAGTGTCATGCTGGGTGGCCTTCCAGTAAACATACCGGTCGAGCACCTCGAACAGATTCTGCGCCATCGAATGCCTCTTTTCGAACACTTTACCCAGCAGATTGGTGTAAAGGGAGTGAGTGTTGTAGACACTGCTGATCCTGCTCTCAAATGCACCCTTTATTGCAACCATTCTGGGAAGAGCCCGGTCAGCAGTCAGTTGTAATGCATCTCTCGGGATGGTATTGTAAAGCTGGCGCAGCAGGTTTCTTGCAGATTCAAGTTTTTGCGCTGAAGTCAGGGCTTGAAACTCCGCATGAAATCCAGCGGTGGTGGTGTCCCCGGCGAGATTTTTTATCCTCAGCCACCTGCTGTAAGCTCTTAAGGCGAGTTGCTCATCGCTGAAAGGAACTTCACGGATCGTGCCGCCGGAAGTACCTGTTTCCTCTATCCTCTCGATATCATGTCGCCTGAAGGCAAATTCGCTCGATGTATTAAATATCAGGTTGAACCCGGCTGTGTTTATCAGATATCTTCTGTCGGCATAGTAGTACTCACCCATCAGTTTATAGAGATTTTCCACCGAGGAGCGAAGCTCGTTGAACTTGAGGCCGAGTGACAGGAACTGATTATCCGCCCCGCCAAAGATCGCGTCGAATCCGCCGATCATTGTCTCGATAGAAGCAAGGTTCGACTTCATCAGGTTTTCATACTCGACAGAACTTGTGAAAAACTGATCGATCTTTTGCCTGTTATTGTTTATACTTCCTTCATTCAGTGAAAACGAAGGACCGGATACAACATTCGCCACTATTTGGCCACCTGAATTTGAATAAGTAACCTGAGGAGCAGAAAATACAGCTGTTTCCAACGGGTTTGAGATATTCAGCTGAACAGGTTCTCCCGGAAGCACAATATTGTTACTGACATTTGTCAGACTGTTGGAGAGTGTCACCACACTGTTGTTGAATTCTGACATTTTCTGATCAATGAGCGGAATCGCCTGAAGAATCGCGCTCTTTAGCTCACCCACATTACCGCCGGTACCAAGAAGGGCATCCCTGAGACTGTTCAAATAGTCGGCCATGTAAACAGAAATATTGTTGTTCACCCGGTTGTTTTCGTTGTTGATCATATCCTGGAACCAGGCTGCCCAGCTGCTCGCTACCGACTGATCGAAAGATCTTACCTGCGTCAGACGGTAGTACATACTGTCGATCGCCATTGCTATAACTTGCGGGGTTATCCCGAGAGAGGGTACGGGAGTGTTGGCCAGCTGAGTTTTGGCGTTAGCGGCGGTCGCGGTCATTGCGGTTCCAATATTCCGCGCATTTTCAATTAGCGCGTCCATCGCCCCGTCGCGTCCGAACCCGGCACTGTAACCTCTTTGCGATATCCGCAGCCAGATGTCACCATCCCAGTTGATGAAGAGGAGATTGATCGAGAGTGATGCCCCGCCATAGAGGGTGAACTCCTGATTTGTCTCTCTGAGAATTCCCCTGGCCGTTCCCTTGGCGGAAGCTATACCACCAAAAACCGAGGCATCGATGTAAACCTCGAAGTAGGCTCCCCAGTCAAGATTCGGCCTGTACCATACCTTGAGGTCGAGCCCCCCTTCAACCTTAACGATCCAGACATTGAAACCCTGTGACATCCTCGCCGAGGCATAAAAGCCCTGGTCTCCCACATAAAAATCGCCGCTGCCGTTTATTGCATTAATAATGTTGTAGTTGGCCCTGCCGACTATTCCCCATGTGTTCTGGTTGTAGATGTAGAAATCGAGAGTCGCCTGTCCCGTTATTAGCGACCGCATGTTAAGATCGACCGTGAGAGAACCCAGCGCGTAGGCTTCGCTGAATCCGACAGTCAGTTCAAACTTTCCGTTTATGCTGTTTGTTTGGTTAAGGAGAACCGCCTTGCCGGCCAGATTAAAGTTGTTCTCCGAGAGGGTCAGGAGCACCCGCGCGTTGATCACACTGTTCGCCCCGAAAGCGAACTGACCGTAAACGAGCGCGGCAAAAGAGCCCGGACTCGCGACCACCCTCCCCTTGGTATCATTATCGAGACCGCATTTCGCCCGAACGATATTGAGGTCCTGCTGTGTCGGATTGAGGAAGAAACCTCCGCCAACGCCTGTAAGGAGAATTCCCGGACCGATAACGATCGGGGGCATCTCGAGCGCGGCCATGAATATCCCCGCTCTTGTGGTATTCTCCTCCTTGCTCAACTTTCCGATTACGGCAATGTCATAGATCCTGTTCAGCTTGCCGTTGCCCGCGAACATCAGGAAGAAGTTGTCACCTTCGGTGCGGTATGATATATCAACACCGAACTGCACCATGCCGCTTTTCATGCTGAAATTGGCATTCTTGATCAGGAGGTTAACGCCATTGTCCGATTTCCTTGTGTAAAGAAGGAACTGGTCAACGCCGCCCCCGCCGAAGTTGGGAATGGTTACTGAACCTCCAAAGCGGATGAAGTTCTTTACAAGTACAACTGATGAGTCAACCGTTCCTCCGCTGCTCTCGGTTACGAAACTTCCCTCCCTCAGGGTAAGCTCGGTTTCCTCGAAACTCATGGCGAATGAACTGATACTGAGGCTGATCACATTCTTCACATCGAGCGATCCGCCTGTTATCATCCCGTTCACATTCTCAAGCGTACCGTCGGAGTGGATGCCAAGATCGCTGAAATTGAGGCTTCCCGCGACTGAATTGAAGTTTGCCGCGGCGGTTCCGCTCACGGTCAGTTTAAACTTCCCGTTCTCAAGCGATTCAGTCGTGTAATTTGTGATATTAAGCCGCAGGTTACCGAACTCTATATCGGTCAGGCCGTTCGCGTTCACGGGACCCCAAGTGTAATCGCCATTGAACCCGATGGTTAGTCCCGCGGTTGTGGCCCCGCCTGATCTGCTTCCGAACCTGATATATTTCTGAGGATCGTTCTTGAAATAAAAACTTGAAACAACCTCAATGTTCGAATTCCGGTAATTGTCGAGATCAATGTTTATCGCGAGATACTCGGGATCGAACTTGCCGACCCAAAGGTTGAACTCACTCCTGTCGTTGTTGCCGAGTCCCGGTTCTTCATTGAACACCACAACCTTCGCCCCACCGGTAACAGAACCATCGGTTCCGACTTTCATTCTGAATAACTGGTCACTCGAGTCCGCCGGTTGGGGGAGTCTTACGAGGCCGTTCACATCAAGATAGTAAACATTATTCTCGGATGTGACGGCAAGTTTTGTGAGAGCAAGCCTGTTCTCAACCACCCAGGTGGTCTCTGTAAGGAGGTTCGCCCCCGACATGCTGATGCTGCCGTTGGTACCAACCTTGAAGCCAAAGAACTCGCTGGTTTTACCCATAAATGTGATCGCCCCGCTCATCGACATATAGAAGATATCATTCTCGTAGCTGAAAGCAACGGCCTTATTGCTGCCGATGTTCTTCAGTTCAAAATCTGCCTTGAACAGCTTGAACCGCTGATAAGCCGAGGGGAGAGTGATATCCACTTCGGGCACTTCAACCGCGTCTTTGGAGAGGCGAAGCCCCTGAAATGAAACGGAAAATTCGGGTGAGATAGAGGGGGCGGTAAGAGTGCCGCTCAGCAACAGTTCAAAATCGTTCTGACTGAAAGAGATCGAGATCGACGGCTGAGTTCCTATGCTCTGAGGCCTGAATCTTGCGACAGATACAGGGATCTCGGCACCGGGGATGTGAGAAAGATCGAACCCGAAATTGAAACTGTTGTTCTGGAAAAGTGCCGTAAAATGGATCGCGGAAGTGTCGCTTCCCGACCTGAAAAATTTCGATTTAATATCACCCGAGAGCTTGAAACTCTTCTCGTTACCGAATGTGAAATTGAGCCCCTGCAGTTTGAACTCGGCAAAAGTTCCGAGCTTTAGTGCTTTAAGATACCCGGCGTTCGGGTTGAATCTTTCAGAATAGGTACCCATTGTTACTGTACCGGAGAGGCCATCGTCGTTTATCACGATCCGTTCTATCACGGCTTCCAGTCCGCCAAGTGCCTGCGGGAGTACAACCCCGCCACTCGCGGTTAGCTCGTAGCCTCCCGCACCGGCAGTGAAGCCGAGCCGGGTTATTTTTAACGGTATCCCCTTGCTGCTTAGATCGAGGAGGGGGGCGTTAGCACCTTCAACAAGTATCGAACCGCTTACGGGTTCGAATGTTGTTTGGTTAACAACGATGTCAAGCGCAATGTTGAACTCGGGTGCTTCCGCTGATGTGTATTTGAGGGCTGGAACCACAAGTTTAACCATCGATCCCTCACGGTTTCCGATACGCAAACCGTTCTGGGTGTTCTCGGTTTTCACAAGCGGGTTTCCGTTCTGGTCGCGTAATACAAGATATGCCCTGTTGAGGGAACCAAGAGGCATTTTCGCCGGCAGTTCGACTATCGCGGCGATATTATCGAGCACAAAGCCTGTGGCATCAAGGAAGGCGAGTCTTTCGGTGCCGCGGTAGAACGACATCCTTCCCTGTCTTACCTTGAAATCAACGAATGAAATCTCACAATTGTCTTCAAATACCAGTCTTAAAGCGTTGTAGGTCTGATTGTTGTAGATGAATGAAACGGCACTTTCACCAGTAAGGGCTATCTTGTTGTTTGAAATTGTAAGCCCGGAAGGCATGGTTAACAACAGAGTGTTGTTCTGACTGAGAACATGGTCACCTTTGACAGCCTTCCAGCTCATAGCGCCGTTCTCGAGCGTAACGAGTAGTCCGAATGAACTGTTGACCGAAACCGATCCACCCTGGTAGGCAAGATCTTCGAGCGAAAGAAGGAAGTTCTGGAAGCTTACATCAACGCTCGCACCGCCGTCGAAGGTAAGCTTGCTGTTGCCTGAGAACGCGAAACCTTCACGTCCGACCGATGCCTGATTGACCGTAAAGTTGAAAACAGGTTTTTGCTTTGGTAATGAGATTGTAAACGGCTGGTTGATGCCGATGGCACCGTCGAGAATTTTTCCGTTTGTAAGGTCGAGTGAAATGTTGCCTGAGCCGCGGGCGGTGTTACCCTCACTGACAGGGAGGGAGAGGTTGGCAGCCAGATCGAGCCGTACATATTGGGTATCGGGAACATTCGAGAAGAAGAGGTCTGAAGTGGTTACATTAAGCACTGCCTTGCCGAGCTTTATGTCGCACTGGGGTACGAATCCCCTCACTTCACCCGAGATCATTCCCAGACTGTTGATGCTGAGCATGTTCTCGCCGAGTGTGGTTTGTCCGTTGCTGTTCGCGCATCTCAGACGCTCGGGCAGAACGATGCTTCCCTTCACTTTCAGATCAACGATCTGATCGCCGTCCGTACCCCCGGAGAGTGAGCCTCCCACCCCCTTGATCAGGTAACCGCCGCCGGTGGTTCCGAACGGAATGAAGAAATCGTCGCCCAGATAAGCCGCATCGGCAATTCTTCCTGTCAGATTGCTTCCGTTAAAACCGGCATCGACCACATAGACCTTCAGGTTCCGCAGTTGTTGCGGGATCTTCGGAATATTCGGGAATTTCAGCTCAAAATCAAACGAGAACGCGAGGTCGTCCCAACTGATATTGAAGGGATCGAAAATGTTCAGTGAAAATTTCGGCATCCTGAAGCTAAGCGGAAGAAATGAAAAACCCTTCAGGTTGAACTCGGGTACCGTAAGCTGAGGTATCGAAACCTGAGGGAAGTTCAGACCAAGCTTGCCGATCTCGAAACTCGGAAGATCGGGGATGCTGAAGTTTAGCGAGGGGAAATCGAGATTAACATCGAGATCGAGATCAAAGTCCCATCCGAACTCAGGCGAGAAGGAAATATTTGGCAATTTGATATCGAGAAGATCAAGATTCAGTTTGCCAAGCGCGAGTTTCGGGAGTGAATCGGGTAGTGTAAAGTTGAAATCAACCAGCTCAAATGTATTATTGCTTACCCTGAGTGTCGTTGAAACCGCGTGCGATTTCGTTTCAGTGAGTTTGAGTCTCAGACCGCCGGTTACCGCGATATCAAAGTCAGGCACGCTGTAGTTCACAAGATCGGTATTCACGGTTCCTGCAACCTTTGTAACTTCGAGAGCAAGCCTGTCGGAGCCTTCAACAAGGAATATCTTTTTATCAGTGTTGAAGTTGAACTGTGACTTGAGATAACCGGTCTGATCAACCTGTAGTACCAGATTCTCATTCCCAAATTCGGTTTTGAAGAGTGTAAGAACACCACCGAAGAGGAGTTTAGTTATCCCCTCTTCAACTTTATACTCAAAACGCTTCAGTTTATATGGTATGCCCACCCCGGTGAGGTCGAAAGTGCCAAGTTTGTCGGCCGGCACTTCAACTTCTATCCTGCCAAGCTTCAGTGAATGGTCATTTTTATCAACTGTTATGTCAAACTCGATCATCAGCTCAGGGGCAACAGTGCCGTTGAACTTCAGTCCGGGGAATGAAGCGAGGACAGGAACATCCGGCTTGGTTATTATCCTGACATTATCCCCTGCTTCTTCAAAATTCACCAGCAGCGAATCATTCTGATCCCTCAACTGTATGAAGGCAATGTCGCTTCTCGGCATCGGAAGCCTCGCGGGGAGAACTGTTGTTATCAGATTTAGAGCGTATACATTGAAACCCGACCGGTTAAGTGAGGCCACCAGCGAACTGTTAAGAATGAGATTAACCTGTCCTGCTGTAATTTCCTTGTTCTCAAGTCCGATCTTGAATCCATTAATGAACCCCGCTCCGAGGTTGTAGGTTCTTCCTTCGTATCTTAAAAATGCGATTCCCGTTCCGGCGATACCGAGACCGTCTTTTGTTATTTCAAGAGTGTCGGGCATATTTATCAGAACGCCGGTGGCTGCCGGCGGTCCGTCACCCTTCGCGGTGAATGAGAGGGAAGGGGTGCTTCCCTGAAGATC